>JANMLE010000678.1:0-4115 GCA_031372385.1 Planctomycetota bacterium
GGCATTGGGTGCGAACTGCATCCCTCAATGGATGACCACCATTTTTTCTTCGGTCATTTCGCGGATGGCGTGGCGGGGGCCTTCCTTGCCGAGGCCGCTGTCTTTCAGGCCGCCGTAGGGCATCAGGTCGGCGCGCCATTGCGTGCCCCAGTTGATGTGCAGGTTGCCGGCATCGACTTCCCGCGCGAAGCGGAACGCGCGGTCGATGTCCTGCGTGAAGATGCTGGCAGCCAGGCCGTAGTTGGTGCTGTTGGCCAGAGCCAGCGCCTCGTCGAAGCTGTTGAAGGGAGTCACCGCGACCGCGGGGCCGAACAGTTCCTCGCGACTGATCCGTTGGCTCGGATCGACGTCGCACAGGATCGTCGGGGCGAGCATCGTGCCGTGCCGCTGGCCGCCGGTCACGAGTTTCGCACCGCCGAAGACGGCTTCGTTGATCCAGGACTCGACCCGCTGGGCGTCGGCCTCGCGAATCATCGGCCCCATCTTGGTGTTGGCATCGAGTGGATCGCCGGTGGTGAGTGCTGCGACCTTCGGCTTGAGGGCATCGAGAAAATCGCCGTAGCGCGGGCGTGACGTCAGAATCCGCTGGGCCGAGATGCAGACCTGTCCGGCGTTCGCAAAGCCGGACGCGGCGACCAGCGTGGCGGCTTTTTCCAGGTCGGCATCGTCCATGATGATGACCGGACAGTTGCTCCCCAGTTCCATCGTGACCCGCTTCACACCGGCCATGCGGCAGATCGTTTCGCCGACCGGATGGCTGCCGGTGAAGCTGATCTTGCGCACGCGATGATCGGTGCAGATCGCCTGACCCAGTTCGGCTCCCGGCCCCGTGAGGCACGCGATTGCTTCCGGTGGAATGCCCGCTTCGAGCAGGATCTCGACCAGCTTGAGAGCGGTCAGCGGCGTGTTTCCGGCGGGCTTGATCAAGACCGCGTTCCCGGCGGCCAGTGCCGGGCCGACCTTGTGCGCGACCAGGTTCAGCGGAAAGTTGAACGGGCAGATCGCAGCCACGATGCCGCAGGGGATTCGCAAAGTGAAGCCGAACTTGCCCGCTCCGCCCGGCGCGGCATCCAGCGGGATCACTTCCCCCGTGATCCGTTTCGATTCCTCAGCGGAGACTTCGAGCGTCTCAGCGGCGCGGCTCACTTCCAGCCGGCTTTCGGCGAGGATCTTGCCCTCTTCCAGCGTGATGGTGCGGGCGATCTCTTCGACGCGTTGTTTGAGCAGCCGCACGGCCGTCTGCAAGATCCGGCACCGCTCGGCGGACGGCATCGCGCGCATGATCCGCGCGCCCTCGACCAGCGTCGCCAGCGTGGCATCAACATCCGCCGCCGAACCGCGCGGCACCGTGTCGATCACGTCGCCGTTGAAGGGATTCGTGACGTCGATCGTCTGACTTCGATCCTGCCACTGACCGGCGGTGAACATCTGCATGAGCGTGAACTCCCGTGATTGTGATTCTCAGACTCCGACTTCAACCCAAGGGGCGGCGCATGAACAACTGCCGGGAGTTGGTGGGAACCAACCGTAGCACGGACGCCTCGTCCGTGCGGCAAAACGTGACCATCTGCGGATTGGACCGCACGGACGAGGCGTCCATGCTACGACAATCACAATCATGTCACGCCGGCGGCGGCTTCAGCAGTTCGATGTCCGGTAGCAGGCGGATCGGGATCGCCGACAGGTTTTGTTCCGTTTCCCAGTAGGCTTGCCAGTCGTCGCGGGAGAGCGGGTGTTCGCGGAACAGAAGTGCCGCGCGGGGGCGCGGGGTCAGGCCGGCGGCTCGGGCCAGAGAGCGGGGTCGCGGGACGATGGTTGATTCGTCACCCAACGAGTAGTGGATCTCGGCTTCGTAGTGACGATGGGGCCAGACGACGAGGCCGGCGGGGGAGATGTCATAGGGATGCGTTCGCTCGGCCGGTGTTGGTTGCGGATGGTGGGGTGGTGATGACGGGTTCTCGTGGGCTGGCAGCGGTGGGGCGATCAACTGGCTTTCGATCTGTTCACGCACGAGGTCGACGGCACCCCGATGGTAGAGACCGGCCAGGGCCGTGCGGAAGACGGCCCGGTCTTCGTCGGTCAGTTCACGCAGCCAGCCCTGCTGCGCGACGCCGGCGAGCAGCCAGCCGGATTGCTCGGCGAAATGAATCTCGACCGGGTTGTCGGGATGCTGCGCGTTGCCGATCGTGATCAGGACGCGATTGGTCGCCAGTTCCACCCGAGGGACCGACAACACGGCGTTGCGGAACGTGCGGCTTTCGCGCAGCACGCCGATCAGATCCCGTTCGACGAAGTGCTGCAGGCTCTCGGCTTCGTGGTTCAACTTTTCGGTGAACCGCGCTTCCTTGCTGACCTGCAGATCGCGGGCGGCCTTGCGGGCCGCGCGGCGACGGCGGGCAAACAGGCGCGGGATCGTCCCCGAATGAAAGCCGGGACAGAGCAGTCGCAACAGCGTTTCACCGTGATGGCCGATCAGGACCGGTTGCAGGTTTGTGGAACGGTTGGCCGCGTACAGCTTCCAGTTTTCCTTCAGTTCCCACGCCAGAAAACCAAAGATGCCGGGGATGCCCCAGACCACGGTGGCCATCACCCAGTTGGAGGTCTCGATCGACAGCGGCGAGATCTGCAACAGGATGCCGGCCAGCGTCGACGGCACCGTGGCCGGGTGGCTGGTGTAGGCCAGCGGCAGCAGCAGCTTGTGCGACACCGTGACCACCGGAAAGTGCTTGATCGGGTTCACCTGCGGTTCGATCAGGAGCGTGACGCAAAAGCGGATCACGCCGTGAATGACGGACCAGACGATCCCCAGCACCGCCTTCAAGGCCAGCGTCACGCCCGATTCACCGCTGCGGAAGCGGAGCCATTCGTCGACGGCGTACAGCACGCGCTCCAAGCCGTCCATCAACCAGCGGAAGGCATCGATGATCAACGTGAACAGACCGAGCAGCAGGTGGACGCGGATGCGGTACCACGACCGGCTGAGAAACTCGCGCGTCAACTCTTCGGTGTCGCGGCCGACGCGGGAATTGAGGATCACAACCGACGCCGCGAAGATCGCCAGCCCCCACCACCGGTTCAAAAACTCATAGGCCCCGAACGCCGGCAGCACCAGCCAGAACACGGCCGTCGCCAGCAGCGGAGCCAGGACAAACCGCCGAAACAGCATGAACGGGAAACTCTTCAGCAACCACGCCACCAGCGGCAGCAGGGCGATCCGCCGCGGCAGGTCAATCAGGGCGACATGCAGCACCTTCCAAGTTCGCTTCAAAAGCCAGACGACCCACTGCCGAAACTGCGGCGCGTGGATCAGCACGAAGATCACAAAGCCCAGGAAGAATGTGTTGGCGCGGCTGTAGATCAAGTGATGCCGCACGGTCGTGGTGTGCTCGACGATTTCCGCCGCCGCTGCCGCGACCGGTTCATGAGATTCCGCCACCGCCTGCAGACCCGGCAGCGCGCTGACGATCAGGTGCGCGACTTCTTCCACCGCCATCAACGCCAGGAAGGCCAGTCCAAACGGCAGGGCGATGTACTTGGTCAGCATCCGGCCGTACGGGATGCCGAACGTGAGTGCGTTCAGACGCTGCAGCCAGCGCAGATAGAACGGGCCGCGCTGGTAGACGCCGTCCAGGCTGCCCGAGAACTTGCGGTCGGCACGGAGCAGCGGGTCGCCCGAGAAGAACTCGCGCGCCCCCGTCAGGTCAGGCATCTTGAGTTGGTTCCGCGAGATCGCGTCGCGCAGGTCGCCGATGGTCAGGAAGCCGCGCTGAACGATGCCGTCGAGCAACTCGTTGGTCATCTTGCGGAACGCGACCCGCTCGACGACGCACTGCGGCACGAAGCCGACCTCGTTCAACGACTCGGCCACGAGCGGTTCGAACCGCTTGCGCAGGATCTGCTCGGCGGCGTGGGCCGCGGCGTGCAGCAGTTCGCTCAATTCATGCCGGCCCGCGTCGTCGATGAGGACGGCCGGCACGCGCAGCGCCGCGCTCCGCAGATGCTTCGACATCATGACGACGCGCTGGTTCGGCAGCGGTCGCTTCAGCGGAGTCTTCCCACCGCTGATGATCCACCGGATGGGATCGACCTTGTAAATCTCCTGCTCGTGATCCAGG
>JANMLE010000716.1:0-2850 GCA_031372385.1 Planctomycetota bacterium
AGCGTGTCTTCGGCGGGAGTCCATCCGGCGAGAATGTTGAATCTCTTGCGGGCGGTGACGATCCGCCGGGCTGTGTCCCGAAGTTCGTCGGCCGTGACGTCCCAGCCGGTGACCAGTCGCAACATCTCGGCAGACTCGGCGAAGAAATCGACGAACACACCGCGCAGGAATTTGCAGAGGATCAGCGAATCCATCAGGGCCGCCTTGTCCTCGGTCTCGACCGCGAGGACGGCGGATTCAGGGCCGACGTTGCGGCGATCGACCGCCTCGGAGAAGTCGACTTCATAGGCACCCGACCGATTGTGATCCGCGCCGCGCGAACCGACGGCAAACCCCAGAGCCATCGTCTGCAACCCGCGGGGATCATAGCCGGGGATCTCCAACCCTTTGACCTGCGGTGCGAAGTCGATCGTGTTGTGTCCGATGGCCAGCGCCATGTGACGGCTCCCTTCGGCCAGCATCAGACCGATTCCTTCACCGCGCGCGATCAAGTCGAGCGCCCGCAGCAACGCCTTCCCGTTTCCAAATCGCAGCCAAGGCTCGTCGATGTAGCCACGCTCGGCACACTCCATCGCAAACGCGATCGTCCCCCCCGCGCTGATCGTGTCGATCCCTAGTTCGTCGCACAGTCGCGACGCTTCCAGCACCACTTGCGGATCGTCGATCCCGCACAGCGGCCCGAGCGCGAACAGGTTTTCGTATTCCAAGCGGACCGAGCCCTGGCCGTTTTGCAGGCTGTACAAGTGTTCGCAACCGATGGTGCAGGCCGCGCACGACGCGCGCGTCCGTTCGCGGGCGACACCAAGCTGCTCGGGCGAGATCGCGGCCGCTCCCTCGAAACTGCCCTGCTGAAAGTTGCGCGTCGGCAGGACGTTCAAGCGGTTGAACGTCAGCAGATTCGACGCGGTTCCCAGTTCGCGATACTTCGCCGTGGCGGGGCCGAACGATTTCTCGGAAAGCTGCTTGGCGAGCGCCACCAGTTGCGTCGGTGCCGCCCATTCACAGCGTTGGGTTCCGCGCAGGGCGATCGCCTTGATGTTCTTCGAACCCAGCACCGTACCGCTGCCACCCCGCCCGGCATGACGGCCATCGTGCGAGATCGTCGCGTACCGCACGAGGCATTCGCCCGCCGGTCCGATCGTCGCGCATTGAAAGTCGTTCCCGAGCCGTTCGCGGACCCGCTGCTGAGTTTCCTGGTTCGAAAGACCCGCAAGGTCTTTGGCGTCCTCCAATCGAACGTCACCGTTGTCGATGACGAGGATCGAAGGCCACACCGCCCGCCCCACGATCACGATCGCATCGTGCCCAGTCTTCTTGCCGGCGAGCGCAAATCCGCTGCTGGCGAGCGAGTCGTTGATCCGTTGGGTGAGCGGACTCTTGCTCACCACGGCAAACTTCGCGGAGGTCGTCAGCGGACTGCCAACGAGCGGACTGAACACAAACGCCAACGCCGCGTCCGGTGACAGCGGATCGGCTTGAGCCGCCCCTTCCCTCATCAGCAACGCCACACCCAGCCCACTTCCGCCGAGAGAGCGGCGCAGCGTCGTTTCATTCAACGCCACCGCCTCGGAACGACCCGTCGTCAGGTCGACCCGCAGGTAGCAACTGTGATAACCGGGAACATTGAGTGACACGGTACGGTAACTTGTTGAGCGGCCATCGAGCGAGCGACAGATTCATTCGAGCCGCGACCGTGAGGGAGCGGGAATTCACCGTCAGTCGTTCAAACTTCGCACCGTAGCTGAACTCGCAAGAGTTCAGTGGGTTGCGAAAGTCGGCTGAATTCTTGCGAATTCAGCTACGGTGAAAAGCGAACTTGGAACTGCTGAATGTCGATCGGCTGCTACTCGATCGGCAAGAACGTCAGCGTGCCGCTGATCATGTCGGGGACCAGCAGTTGTTTGTTCTTCGCATCGTGGAAGAAGTCGGCGGCGGACTTCAGTCCCTCCAGGATGACCTTGGGCTCGCGCGTCTTTCGATCGACCTTCCAGACTTTGCCCTGAGTCCAACTCGAGGCGTAGAAGTGGTCCTTCGTCACCGTCAAACCGTCGATCCCGCGCATCCCGCTGGCCAGAGTCTGATACTTTCCATCCTTGTACAGGACGATCTCACCCGCGAAGAAGTCGCCGACGAAGATCCCCTCTTCGCCGTCCTGCTCGCTCACGTTGACGCCGTTCGGGAAGCGGATCGCTTGATTGCCGGGGGGGACGGCCAACGTCACTTCCCCCTTGAGCGTGACCTTGTAGATGCAGCCCTTCTTGGGAAGTTCCTTTGCCTGCGGGCTGTCGATGTCCCACAGCTTGCGGTCTCCGTCCGGGTCGAACATCGGTTTGGGGCTGCTCATCTCGGAGACGTAGACGCTCGCCCCGTCCTTGCCCACCGCGACATCGTTCAGGAACTCGATCGGCTGGGGAAAGTTCTTCGCTTCGGCCAGCTTGGTGGCGGTGCCGGTCTTGTCCACTTTCCACAGCGTGGTTTCATCGGCTGCCACCAGGTAATCGCCGACAAACACCAGGCCCTTGGGCGCGTTGAGTCCCTTGGCAAACACGGTGACCGTCTCACCGTCGAGAGACACGATCGTCCCATCGCCCGGTTCGTCCCCGTTGATCATCGTCAGGTACAGCTTGCCGCCAAATCCGCGACAGACACTCTCCGGATTCTTCCCCACTTCGATGGTCTTGGGCGCTGCCGCCTGCAGCAGGCCGCATGAAAACAGGAACAACATCAGGCAGGACGGGATCAAACGGGGCATCGGCAACTCCAGTGGTAAGTCGTGGGGGCAGGAATCAGTCTTGGGCAAGGGGTCGGGGGTATTTTTTAATGCGCAGTATAGCAAATTTTGTTTTTTTT
>JANMLE010000723.1:0-5670 GCA_031372385.1 Planctomycetota bacterium
TCGGATTTCGAGGACTTTTCGTTTCTACCCCAGATCATCACGCACCTGGAGGGATTACGTCTGGAGGCGCAAGACCCCCTCGTGCGGAGCGAAATCAAGAGTCGAATCGAAAGCTACCGTGAATCTCTGGCGAAGCAGCACCGCGAACACAAGGTCGTGTCCGGATATCCGAAGCCGCTCGTTCTGCCTGCCACTACGGAGCCTTGGGAACTCGGCAAAGTCGTTCCCGACGATGCCGAGAATGCCGTGTTGATCGAGAAACTCCACCGCCTCGGCAGCGAATTGATCGCCACATTGAAGGATGTCCAGCAGCCGATCGCGGAGCGCGTCCGCGCGGCAAAGATCCTGGGCCAACTCAAGTACGTCCTGGCGATCCCCACGTTGATCGATCACCTGTCCCTGGTCGACCCGAACGGCATCGAGCCGGCAGAAATGTGGGACGACATTCCGAAGTATCCGAGTGCTGTGGCACTAGCGTCACTCGGTTCCTGCGCCTCCGTCGACTTGGCGCACCGGATTGCCGACGCCCCGACCGCAGACAAGGTCCGTGAATGGAAACGACTCATTCTCGATGAAGACGCTTTATGCGGCGTCATCACGCACCTGCGCGGGATGGCGGTCGAAGCGACCGACGAAACGCGCCGGTCCATGCTGCGCAGCTACATCCGCATCCTTCGCGCCGACGAAGACAACCCCGAGGCGTCTCCACCATTGTCCATCACCTGGTTTTTCATTCCCGCCGCGGTGATTGCCGGATACGCCGTCTGCAGAATCCGGCACCGCCCGCCGACCACTCCGGTCACCGGCGGCAACGGTATGCTCGGAGCACACCACCACACCGGCCAATGAGCGCCTTAATGGCATGCGTGAATTGGCGCGCGAGTAAGTTATCCCACCAGCGCGTCGATCGGCTGGCCGATCTGCACCCGATGTGGGCGGCCCTGGGTGTCCACGATTTCGGCGTCGTGGGGGATGCCGAGGAGCGTGTAGATCGTGGCGGCGATGTCTTCGGGGGTGACCGGGTCGCGGCTGGGATAGGCGGCCTGTGAATCGGAGGCTCCGTAGATCACACCGGCGGGAACTCCCGCGCCGGTGAACTGGACCGAGTAACAGTACGGCCAGTGATCGCGGCCGTTGGGGGCGG
This sequence comes from Planctomycetota bacterium, assembly GCA_031372385.1. GTDB lineage: Bacteria > Planctomycetota > Planctomycetia > Planctomycetales > Planctomycetaceae > Schlesneria. The sequence continues at coordinate 1,145 of JANMLE010000723.1, forward strand.
CACCGGCGTTCGATGTCACGTAACCAAGCTTGGGTGTGCGGCCGAATTCGCCCATCAGCACCAGCAGCGTGTCGTCGAGCAAGCCGCGCTGCGTGAGGTCTTCCATCAACGCGGAGAACGCCCGGTCGAACGGTGGCAGCAACGACTGCTTCAGCAGGGGGAAGTGGTCGCGGTGCGTGTCCCAGGCCTGATCGATGCGCCGCCCGGTGACCAGCGTCACCAGGGGGACTCCCGCTTCGATCAACCGCCGCGCCAGCAGCATCGACTGGCCCAGATGCGGCAGGCCGCCGAACTTGCGGGCTTCGAGCTTGCGGTCGCTGCCGGGGTCGAGACCGTAGCGGGCGCGGACGGCGGCGGGTTCCTTGTCCAGGCGGAAGGCGTCGCGCACTTTGGCCGAGGTGATCATGTCGACCGCCTTGCGCTGAAACTCGTTCAACCGTTCGACGCCGCGGCTGCCGTTCATCCCGCCGAGCGCATGATCGAGTTGCCGCAGCAGCGACTCACGCCGCCCGATGCGGTCCAGTGTCAGCGCGGGCTGCGGAGTCAGGCCGGGGGTCTCGTATCCGGGCAGGCTCGGATCGCCGGTGATGAACGGGTCGTGAGCGGCTCCGAGGAATCCCGCCAGTTCGCCGGGAATGTCAGAACCGTTGTTCGACATGATCTCGGGAATGTGGACGAAGCTTGGCAGGTCGCCCGACGTCGGCCGCAATGCCGACAGCACGGCACCATACGTCGGGAAGTTGCGGGGAGACTCGGCGACGATCAGTTGACCCTGGTCGACCGGATGCCGACCCGTCAGCGCGTAATAACTTCCCGCGTTGTGGTCCGTGATGGAATGCGTCACCGAGCGGACCTGAGCGAGCTTGTGCCAGTGCGGCGCGCTCAACGGCAGGTGTTCGCAGACGGTGACGCCGGGCGTGCGGGTCGCGATCGATTGGAATTCACCGCGAACCTGAGCCGGCGCGTTTGGCTTCATGTCCCACAGGTCGATGTGCGACGGGCCCCCTTCCATGAAGATGATCAGGCACGACTTGGCGTGCGGCCGACTCGGCGAATCATTCGCTGCCGCCGCACGCCGGGCGAGCAATGCGGGCAGAGAAAGTCCAAACGGCAGCAGCGTCCCCAGCCGCAGCATTTCGCGCCGCGAAGCCGGTCGACACAGGGACTGCGGTGAGTTGAACGAGAGCATGACTTGCGAATCCGTCGCTACTTCGAGTTCCGCGCGAAGTGCGGGGTTCCCTTGGTGTTGAGTTTTCGTTTGTAGATCTTGTCGCTCGACGTGACGTACACCGTGTCGAAGTTCGGGCCGCCGAACTTGACGTTCGAGCGGAACTTGGGCTGCGGCTTGAGAATCGAACCGCAGGGACGGCCGGTCGGGTCGAACATCTGCAGACCCGCGTGCGTGGCGACGTACAACCGTCCCACGTCGTCGACCGTCATGCCGTCGGACCCCGGCATGGTCTGACCCGAGGGGATCTGCAGCGGACCGTAGTACTTGTCGCCGAACTTCAAGCTGCCGTCCGGTTCCACCCGGAATGTTTGCAGGTGCGGCTGCTCCCAATCGGCGACGACCAGTGTCCCGCCGTCCGGCCACAGCGTCAGGCCGTTCGGCTTGAATCCGCTGGCCACCACTCGCTTGCCACCGTCGGGGGCGACGTACCAGACTTGGTTGCCCCCCATGTCGGTGACGTACACGCCCCCCTTGCTGTCGACCATGATGTCGTTGCCGGAGATGTCTTCGGCGATCACCGTCGGCTTCGCGTCGCGGTCGTACCAGACGACCTTCTTCGTGCCGCTCTGGCAGGCATACAGCCGACCTTCCGGACCGAACATCAGGCCGCTCGCCTTGCCGGTCTCTTTGGCCCAGACAACCGGTTTTCCGTCGGCTCCAATCTTGTAGATCAGGCTCTCGGGAACGTCGACGAAGTACACCGAACCGTCCTTGTCGACAGCGGGGGCTTCGGTGAACTTGTAGCCTTCGGCCACCAACTGCCAGCCTTCACCGTCGATCAAGACCTGGGAGAGCGGCATGTCTTGGGCGCGGGCCACCGAGGCGATCAGGAACAGGAATGTCGCCGCGAGTCTGACGTGGAGCATGGGAGTTCCTTCCGGGCATCAAGAAGATCGGACCGGCCCCTACTGTAACCGGGAGGCTGGAATTCATCGACCGACGAACGGATTCCGCGTAGACTGTGCCCCCGAAGCTGGCCGAGGGAGCCGGTCAGGGGAGAAACGGGCCCCAGCGAGTTCCCTCAGATCATAAGGGAGGATGAATCTTGTCGACTGCACAGACAATGTTGCCGGGCGGTTTCAAACCGCGGTGGACGTGGCGGACGATGGGAAGCGCGGCTCCGGTCTTCCCCGGCTTTGAGGTTGATATTTGCGACCGCGTGCCGGATGACGAAAAGCCGGATGCGGTCTGGCACCGGGAACGTGCCCGCGAGATGCTTCAGGCTCATCCCGAGATCAAGGAGCTGTTCGGGTCCTATCCGCTGACCGCCGTCTGGTGCGTGCTGATGGCCGGCACCCAGGTCGTCCTGGCCGCCGCCATGAGTCACGCGCCGTGGTGGGTGACGATCGTGACCGCGTACTGCGTGGGAGCACTGCTGAACATCACGCTGTTCCAACTGGCCCACGAATGCGACCACCTGAACGTGTTCAAGTCGAAGTTCTGGAACAGGCAAGTGTTCATGCTGACTTCGCTGCCGATGTGCCTGTCGGCCCATCACACTTGGTGGACCGAGCACATCGCGCATCACAACGACATGAGCGCCACGAAGGACTTCACGACCCGGCGACGGTCGTACTTCCTGGCGACGCGCCGGACATCGCCGCTGTTCATCCCGTATTCACTGGCGATGGTCGTGATGCAGGCGATGCGCAGCGCGATTGGGCTGGGTCTGTACGTCGCCACGTCACTGCTACGCGGACGTCTGGAACCGACCCGCTTCACACTGACCGTGCTGGCGGACGAGCATCTGGTCTCGGGGTACGAAAAGGAGCGGATCACAAAGTTCGCCGTCGTCTATCCGGCGCTCAGCTTCCTGATGTACGGCCTGCTGTTCTGGTATGGCGGCTGGATGCCGTTGGTTTACCTGGGGCTGAGCCAGGTCTTTTTCACCGGCTACCTGCATCCGTATTGTCTGGGCTGGGTGCTGGGGATTTCGCACTTTCACGGCCGCAGAAATTATCAGCCGACGGCGTCGCACTATGGCCGGCTGATCAATCTGACGACGTTCAACGCCGGGCTGCATGTCGAACACCACGACATCGCCGGCATCCCGTGGTTCCGCCTGCGAAAACTGCGTCAACTGGCTCCGGAATTCTTCGACAATCTGGAGCCGATCCGATCGTACACGGCGTTGGGGATGCAGTTCGTGTTCGCTGGCCGGGACAAGTTTGAAGACAACTTCAACACCGAAACGCACCGCAACCTCGAACGGTTCCGCGAAGCGAAGAGCGCGTGATCGGGCAGATCGTGGTCGACAAAAAAACGGCCTGCCGATTCGTTGGAATCGGCAGGCCGTTGACATTGCCTTTGAGATTTGGCGGGATCGTTATTGGAAGACCTTGGCGAAATCGGCGGTCACGGAGCCGATGAACTTCAGCACGCATTCGCTGACGTCCATCGACCCTTCGACCTTGTTGCCGGTCTTCTTGACTTCGCCGCTGAAGAGGGCGTCGCACTTGGCGGTCGCCTCGATCGCGAGCTTGCGAACCTTTTCCAAATCCTTTTCGCGGGCCCTGATCCGCTCCTGCTCTTCCTTGCTCAGCTTCTCGTCGATCTTTTGACGCTCGGGGCGGACGATGTCGATCAATTCCACCATGCGGGCCGCATGGGCGGTGAAGTACATGACCCTCGGGTCGACCGCTTCGGGAGCAGGTGCGGCCGCCTGTTGGATCGCGGCCTTCAGTGCATCCACCGCATTGGTTCCGGCGGCCCCCCAGACGGCATCCTTGGACGTGGCGACGTAGATCAGGCTTTCACCGGGGAACAGCTTGTGGAAGGCCGCCAGACGCCGTTCGGACACAGTCACGGAATGCAGGCTGACGTCTTCGCCGATCTTCTCGATGTCCAACTTGATCTCGCGGCCCGCGTTGACCTTGGGCAGCAGCTTAACGATCTCGACGGCCTTCCGGCCATCGGTCGCGCGCACGCCGCAAATCAGCGTATGCTTGCCAGCGCCCGCCGAATGCAGATCCATGAACAGGTCGGCCGTCCCCAGCGGGAGTCCTTCGTTGAGCATGTCGATCAGCAGACTGCCGGCCTGCTTCACGGCCGTTTTCTGTTCCGCATCCTTGATCGTCGCGCGCTTGTCGATCTGGGCGTCGAGCACCGGACGGACGGTCTTGTAGAACTCTTTGAGATGCTCGACCCGCAGCGGATCGATCCCGAAGTTGATCTTGCCCGAGACCACTCCTTCGGGACTCAATTTGACGTTGGCAAAGTAGCTCGACTTGGTGGCCAAGACTTGGATGCTCTTGAACAGGTCGGTGTTCGGCAGGGCCGAGATGCTGAATTCAGA
>JANMLE010000730.1:0-1769 GCA_031372385.1 Planctomycetota bacterium
AGCAACTGGTCCCGCAGCAAAAGTCGATGATGCCCGAACTGCTCTTGCGCGACATGTCGCCCCAACAGGCCGCCGATTTGCTGGCGTTTCTGGCGTCGTTGAAATAATGGTCCGCACACGGTCGTCGGGACACAGTTCGGGTCAAATCAACGACTCCTGACCGCTTTGATCTCCTGCACCACCTGCAAGTGGTGCATCATGGGATGCTTTCCGATGTTTGGTTCGCCGATCGGCTGATTGCCGCAGATATTCTCGAACGGTATAAACGATTTGTACGAGACTTGCCGCCGGTCGCGATCTCTCCACGAACCGCCGAGTTCGTGAGTTCTTTACGGAGACAGCATGATGCGAATTCATGATTGGAGCCGGGTGGACGACGGCACCTTTCACCACTTCCACCATTCGTGGATTGAGGAAATTCAACGTGCCTTGAATGGCGGGTTGTTACCGCCTTGGCTGTACGCAATGGCCGAACAGCAGGCGTCGGAGTTCGGCCCCGACGTGTTGGCCTTGCAGGCTCCGGGGACGGCCAGCGGGCAGGAGTTTGACGGTGACGAGACCGGCCTGTTGGTCGCTCCGCCGAAAGTGCAAATGACGGCGCAGGGGTCGCAGGACTTTTACACGCGTCGACAAATGTCCGTCGTCGTGCGTCATGCCAGCGACGACCAAATCGTGGCCGTGGTGGAAATCGTCTCCCCCGGAAACAAGTCCAGCCGTCAGCGGTTGGACGCCTTTGTCCGCAAGGCCTGTTCACTGCTGCATCAGGGGATTCATCTGCTGGTTGTGGATTTGCATCCCCCGACGCGCCGCGCGCCGCAGGGGATTCACGGGGTGATTTGGGGCGAGATCAACGATGACGATTACCGCCAGCCGGAAGACAAACCGCTGACCCTCGTGGGGTATGAATCCGACATGTTCGCGGGCGTGACCGCCTACATCGAACCCGTCGCGGTCGGCGATTCACTCCCGGAAATGCCACTGTACGTGGCCACGGACGGCTACGTCTTGGTCCCGTTGCAACCCACTTACGACCGAGCCTTCGCCGCGCTGCCCCGTCGTTGGGGGGATGTGCTCGAAAAACCGTGATGGCCGCATCGAGTCGGCGGATTCCCGAGGGGGACTTGAGCACCGTGACATGATCGGTATCCAACAGGATCATGCCGTTGACTCCCGGCAAGCTTCCTCGCGTCCGCGACGTCAGCGAAAACCTCGGCCCGGATCTCAGCCAGATCGGCAAGAAGTATCCCCCCGCCGAGTTACTGACACACCTCTTGGAGCCGTCCAAACTGATCGACCCGAAGTTCATCCAGTACACGCTGGAAACCACCGACGGTCGCGTGCTGTCGGGGCTGGTCATCGAACGCACCGAACAGGAGGAGGTGTTACGCAACGCGCAGAACCCCAGGCTGCGGTTTGCGACCAGTGAGATCAAGCAACTTGTCCCTCAGCAAAAATCGATGATGCCCGAACTGCTGTTACGCGACATGTCACCCCAACAGGCGGCCGATCTGCTGGCGTATCTGGCGTCGTTTAAATGATGGCCCGCTTACGGTCGTCGCCAACACTCGGACAAATCAACGACTCTTGACTCCTTCGATTGCCTCGTCATCCTTTCGAGATTGCATCTTCCCCGCACTAGGTATCCGGTTTTCTGCCATACAGATGTCGATCAATGTCAAGGCAACGAAAGTCAACATCAGGTCGAAAATCGTAGGGTACACTATGACTGCATACGCAGGAATCACGGTCAGTAAGTCGCGGAAATCCGC
>JANMLE010000731.1:0-4612 GCA_031372385.1 Planctomycetota bacterium
TGTTTGACGTTGGGCCGGTTCGTTGGAGCCGACAGTAAGGCCGTCGGCAGGAAATGATCTACCCGTAGGACGGATTTCCTGCAGACTGTCTGAGACCGTAGCCGCGTTCGCCAGAACGTGGGCACGTGCGGGCCATTCCCACGTTCTGGCGAACGTGGCTACGACAACTCGACACGAACGAACGATGTGACCTCATTCTTGAATCAAGAGGATCTCCGATGACGATTTCGCGGAACCGAGTTCGATGGAACTTCTTCTTGAGTGCAATTCTCTTGGCGGCGGTGTTGTCGGCCACTGCCGGCGCGAGCGCAGCCGAGCCGGCTGGGTCGGCGGAGGAACGCATTGTCAAAGTTCGGGCGGATCTGAAGAGTGACGATGTCGCCGTGCGGAAGTCGGCGATTGGGTCACTCGTGCATTCGGACATCTCGCCGAAGTTGCTGGCCGAGATGCGAGTGGCGCTCGATGACCGCGACGGGGCGGTTCGATCGACTGCGGCAACCGCGATCGGCAACCTCGGCGCTGCCGCGGTTCCCGCCGTTCCACAATTGGTCTCGAAGCTCAAGGGCGATCCGTTCAAGGAAGCGCGCGAGACGGCGGCTCGCGCGCTGGGCCGGATCGGCAAGGCGGCCCCGGACGAGAAATCGCTCATCGGCCCGCTGCAGGTGGCGACTCAGGACGATGCCGATCCGGTGACCCGCGTCGTCGCGCACGGAGCCTTGGCGATGATCGATGTCGAAGTCGCCCGGCAGATCACGTCGCTTCGCAAATACCTGCACCACGACGAAGCGTTGGTCCGGATGAAGGCGGCTCACGCGCTGGGAATGCTCGGCAAGGCTGCGAAAGAGGCGGCTCCGGAAATCGTCGCCGTGTTGAAGCTCGAAACAGACCACCATCGCCGCGGCTACGTCGCCCGCGCTCTGGGGGGCACGGCTGATCCAGCGTCTCTGCCGGCTCTCGAAACGGCGTTGGAACAGGAAACCGATCCCGGTGCCCAGGGGGAAATGCGCGGTGCCATCGCCCGTTTGAAAGCGTTGGCGTCGGAAAAGCCGAACCAATAGATCGGAGACGCCGATGTCGTCGATCGTTGAAGAGGCGATGCTTGCGAATCCGTGACGCCGTCGCGGGTGCATGTCGGCTTTGACGTGACCGACAAAAGTCCCCGTAGCACGGACGCCTCGTCCGTGCATCTGAAATCGCGCATGACATTCGCGCACGGACGAGGCGTCCGTGCTACGAAACGCTGTCCAAGCGACTTTTGTCGGTCACTTCAGCTTTTGATTTTGTCGCGTGTTTGTTTGGCGGGTTTGGGTCGTCGGGTGAAGGCGTGGCCGGGGCGGGATTGGAGGTGTTGGACCAGGCGGTTGTCTTCGCTGAGGTCGGCGGCTTGGACTTGGAGGATGGCTTCGGCTCCCGCGGGGTCGTTCCACAACATCTCGGTCCCTTTGACGCGGAGGTTGATCTCTTTGACGAGCGACTCCATCCACGCCGTGGTCACGGGCAGGCCGGCGCGGCGGTCGTCGGGGACGTGCCTCCGGTCGCGGTTGTGGGTCAGGTCGGTGATCGTTTTGGCGACGAGGCGACGAGGGTCGGTTTCGGCCGAGTCCGTCGGTGCTTGGCCCAGCCGTGATTGCCAGACGTGCAGTTCTGCGAGGACTTGGTCCACATCGCCTTGCCAGCAGCCGCGCAGCCAGGCGAGGTATTGGCTCCACGCATCACCGGCTGGAACATCACCGGCTTGAGGATGCACGGCTTTCGCAGGCACGGCCTTGGCGGCGACGAACAGGTGGCTCAGGGGCAGCGCAGCAACAATGTCCGAGAGTTGCTCGCCGCGAAGCGATCGTAGCCCGTTCGTTTCAGTTCGGGCACTGCGGCTACGATCGTTGGGCTGCGTGCGAGAGCCGCAGTCTTGATCGCCTCAATCGGACGGGTGTGACGTCAGACGTACGCCCAGCTCGACAGACAACTGCCGCTTTGCGGCGGGCGGTTCTCGGACGTTGTTGCCGCACAGCCCTTTAGTGGCACTTCAGTGCGAGCAATTCGACCGGCCCGTCGATCGAGGTCACCTCCCGCTTCCGCGCAGCGGCCCCGCACACGGTCTGGCACGTCGGACACCACACCTTGGCCGCCCCCGCGGCGACCACTTGACCCATCTGCCGCTGCTGGACCAACCGGCTGACCTGCCGACCAATCTCATGCGCCCGCAACTCGATCACCGAATAATGCGGCACCCCGACCAGCGTCCCCGCCGCCACATCCATCTCCGTCGCCACCTCGGCCGCATCCTTCAAAATCCGCTCGAACCGCTCCTTCAACTCCATCAACTTCGCATCCCTGCGAACCTCCTTCACCGTGAATTCCAATCACCCAACCCCACCACCTCCACCAGCTTTATACCTCACGCGACGTTATCTGAGACGTTTGACCGCTACGCCAACGGCGTGCGCGAGTACAACGGTTCGCTCCCACTGACGCGCACGCCGTTGGCATAGCGGTTAAACGAAAACGTCTCACTTTGTACCGCGCGAGGTACAACACAAATCCAAAACTCCTCCGATTGACCTTTCCACGGCCTTCTGCGCACCGACAACACCCCGCGCAAAAACTGACATGCACCCCTGTTTTCCGCATCCGCGCGCGTTCCCTTTGCGGCATGGCCCAACCACGCTACAACGGCTTCCCCACGGCTGAAACTTGGTGCTTCGTCAACGCTCAGAGGCTGTGAATGTTTCGCCATCGAGCTTGTCTCGGTGGTTCAACGGGTTTTGCACTACTCGTTTCCTGGGCAATTCAAGTAGCGCCAAAGCCAATGAACCCCTGGGGCAAGCCCAAGGGCGAAAGATTCACAACCGCTCACTTCAGGTGTAGCCACGACGACAACCCCGGTTTCAAGTGTTGACGAAGCACCTGTTTTACGAAGCGGCGTGATGTCTCTGCGAGTTTCCAACCTGCAACTGTCTGTGACGGTTCCCGAGTCTGAACTGCCGCGGTTTCTTGCGCAGCGACTCGGAGTGACACCAGACGTCCTCACCCGGTGGCGGGTGCTGAAGAAAAGCCTTGATGCCCGTTCGCCATCGGACTTGAAGTTCGTCTACACCAGTCTCGTCGAACTTCCCGATGACGTGCTCAACACGGACGCCGTGCAGCGGCGATTGAAGGACGGCGTTCAACACTTCGAGCCGCCCGCCTTCGAAGATCCCCGCGGTGGCGAACGGCCCCTCGAACACCGGCCGGTCGTGATCGGCTCGGGGCCGGCGGGGCTGCTGGCGGGATACTATCTGGCGTGGAAGGGATACCGCCCGCTGATCCTGGAGCGCGGCCCGGCCGTGAAGGAGCGCGTCCCCGCCGTCCGCGACTTCGACCGGGGCGGGCCGTTCGATCGAGAGAACAACTACCTGTTCGGCGAAGGGGGCGCGGGATGCTTCAGTGACGGCAAGCTGACCTGCCGCCTTGAGGGACCGGATGTTGAGTGGGTGTTGGAGCGGTTTGTCGAATGCGGCGGACGGCCGTCGCTCGTCTACGAAAACCGGCCCCATCTGGGGAGCAACAAGCTGCCGCTGATCTGCCGAAACTTCCGCCGGAAAGTAGAAGCCCTCGGCGGTGAGTATCGGTTCGGCTGCCGCATGGAGGGACTCGACGTGCGCGACGGCCGGGTCTGCGGCGTGCAGACTTCCAGCGGCTATCTGGCGACCAATCACGCGGTGCTCGGCATCGGTCACAGCGCGCGCGACACCTACCAGATGCTGTTTGATCTGGGTGTGCCGATGGTCCAGAAGGCGTTCCAACTCGGACTGCGGATCGAGCAGCCGCAGGAGCAGATCAACCGCCACAAGTACGCCCGGTCCGAGTATCTCGCACTGCTCGGCGCGGCCGACTACACGCTGCAAGCGAAGGGTGAGAAGGATGTCTTCACGTTCTGCATGTGTGCCGGCGGAATCATCATTCCCAGCGTCAGCGAACCGGGGATGTTCTGCACGAACGGCATGAGTAATTCCCGCCATGACACGCCGTTCGCCAACAGCGGCGTGATGGTCACACTCGAACCGGGAGAATTCGGCAGCGACCATCCGCTGGCCGGCATGCACCTGCAGCAGCGTTACGAAGCGGAGGCGTTTCGCATCGGCGGCGCGGACTATCTCACCCCGATTCAAACCGCGCGCGACTTCCTCAAGCATCGCACACCGGACCCCGGCGTCAGGCTGGAATGTTCCTACGAACGCGGGGCCCGGCCCGCATCATTGGACCGCGTGATCCCGCCGATCGTCGCCAACGCCATTCGCCAGAGTCTGCCGATCCTGGACCACAAACTGCGCGGTGACTTTCTGAAGCACGCGATCCTGGTCGGCCCCGAGATGCGTGGCAGCTCGCCGATCCGCATCGACCGCAATCCCGTCACGAGAGAATGTCCGAACATCGTCGGCCTGTACCCGGTCGGCGAAGGAGCGGGCTACGCCGGCGGCATCGTCAGCGCCGCCATCGACGGACTCCGCAGCGCCCGCAGCATCGTCAGCCAGTTCGCGCCGCTGAATTCGCACGGGGCAGCGCATGAGTAGGCCTCACGCGGTCTTTGATGAGACGTTCCTCCTGTTGGAGTGTTGGTGAGCCGGGTGGCGTA
>JANMLE010000743.1:0-2451 GCA_031372385.1 Planctomycetota bacterium
GGTCGACTTTCGGCCGGTTCACTCTCGAACCAGCACCGCATTCGAGCGAGGCCCGATCAGCGGGTCGAATGCTTGTCGCGCGAACGCGGACCTCGGTGAAATACATTTCACACCGCCACCGCACACTCCACCGCGCCACCCGCGCGGCTATAATCCAGCAGACGTTGGCACTGGCGAATCCCGCCTGGAATGTGCCACCCGACTTGTGAGGGAATTCGACGCATGACAACCGCCCCCGATCGACTGGTTGGACACACCGCCCCTGTTTCACTCCGGCAGGGGATCTTACGTGGAGTGTCGTTGGCCTTGGTGTCCCTTGGTTTGATGGGCATGTCGGCGTCGTTGGTGTACGGAGCCGACGACGATGCCGACGCGAAGAAGACGCCTCTCGGGCAGTTTGTCACGGTTGGCAGCCCGGTGGATGACCTGGTGTTTGCCAGGGTCAACAACGCGGCGATCAAGCTCCAGAACCTGTCCATCAAGGAGAAGCGACCCGCCTATCTGGTATTGCAGATTGAACCCGGCACAAGTCAGTTTCATCACGTGCAGGGGTTGGCGAAGTTCCTGACATCGGCGCAAATTGCCAACGTGACCACTGTGGCGTGGGTGCCGGAAACCGTCACGGGACCGAATGTGCTGGTGGCTTTGGCGTGTCGGCAGATCGTGATGCATCCCGACGCGGAACTCGGCGACATCGGCCGCGGCAAACCGCTCGATCCCGACGATCGGCAGGGAGTCTTGGCGATTGCCCAGAAGCGCCACAACTCCCGGGTCAACCCGGCGCTGGCGCGGGGCATGATGGACCAGGAGGAGCAACTCTGGAAGGTCCGGGTGAAGTCGGCGGAGGCGGGCAAGGAGGAACTCGAATCGCGGGTCGTGACGAAGGACGACTTGGAAACCCTGCGCAAATTGAACGTCGCGATTGAAGAACCTGAAGTCATCAAGGAAGCCGGCTCGGTGGGAACGTTTCTCGGCAAGACCGCGCGCAGCCTGGACATCCTGGTCGTTCAGACAGCGAACTCCCGCAGCGCGGTCGGCGACTTGTATTCGCTGCCACGCGAGGCCCTGCGCGAACAGGCCGCCGAGAACGAGGCCCGCAGGGTCAAGTTGATCAAGGTCGACGGCATGATCGACAGGCTACAGGAATCGTTCCTGATGCGGCAGATCGACCGCGCCGTGGGGAGTGGAGCGCAGGTGATCGTCTTTCAAATCGACTCGCCCGGCGGGCACGCCGACGCCAGCTTTCGTTTGGCCGAAAGAATCGCCACTTTGGAGGAACGAAAGATCCGCACGATCGCTTATGTTCCGGCGGAAGCACTCAGCGGGGCGGCGATCATCTCGCTCGGCTGTGACGAAATCATCATGCATCCCACGGCGAGAATCGGCGATGCCGGGCCAATCCAGATCGGCCCCGGCCAGGCATTCGAACGCGCACCGGAAAAAATCCTCAGCCCCATGCTGGTGCAGCTCACCGACCTGGCCATCAAGAAACATCGCCCACCCGCCTTATACACGGCGATGGCCGATCGCACGTCACACGTCTTCCAGGTGACGCATCGGGACAACGGGCGCATCTGGTACATGAACGACAACGAACTCAAGACGGCGGGCGAGGAATGGATCGTCGGTCAGCAATTGCGCGAGACCAATGGGGAGCTTTTGCTCACGGTCAACGGAGAGCGGGCCCACGAGTTGAAGCTGGCCGAACCTCCCGTCGCCAATTTCAGCGAACTGAAGGAACGCATCGGTCTCCCGCTCTCCGCCGATCTGCGGCCGATTCAAAAGACCTGGGTCGATGCCCTCGTCTTTGGGTTGAACTCCCCCGTCGTCACCGTGCTGTTGCTGATGCTGGGAGTGGTGCTGATCTACGTCGAACTGCAATTCATGACGGGAATCCTGGGGATTCTGTCGGTCCTCTGCTTCTCGCTGTTCTTCTGGAGCCGGTTCCTCGGGGGAACCGCGGGCTGGCTGGAGGTCGTGTTGTTTGTCCTCGGGCTGGGCTGCCTGGCCATGGAGATCTTCGTGGTTCCGGGATTCGGCGTGTTCGGCGTGTCGGGCATCCTGATGATCCTGGCCTCACTGGTGATGGCGGGTCATTCCTGGACGACAGACATCACCTCCAACGTGGAGGGACTGGCTGTCCAGACGGGATGGGTGCTGCTCTCGTTTGGGCTGGTCGGTGTCCTCGGCATCGCCCTGGCCAGGTACCTGCCGCAACTTCCGATGTTCGAGGCGGTGATCCTGGGCCCACCCGGCAGCTCGGCGGAAACCGAGCCGCGGTTGCGTCTGAGCACAAACACCGGACGTGGTGACCTTCCGCTCGGCGACGCAATGTTGATCGGACAGCAGGGCGTATCGATGACAATGCTGCGCCCCGCGGGGAAGGCCCGGCTGAACGACCGCGTTGTCGATGTGGTCAGCGAAGGCCCGTTCGTCGCGGCCAACGCCGCC
>JANMLE010000765.1:0-4382 GCA_031372385.1 Planctomycetota bacterium
ACCTGAGACGTTTAGCCGCTACGCCAACGGCGTGCGCGCGAGCAACGGTTCGCTCCCACCTGCGCGCACGCCGTTGGCGTAGCGGTTAAACGAAAACGTCTCACTTTGTGCCGCGTGAGATATCACAGTCGCTTCGCGGCGGACAACTGTCTGACGTTGTTGCCGCACAGACCCAAATCCCTTCGTCGCCGATCGCCACCAGCGGCCTCTCGTCGGCATTGCCGCACGTTTCAAACAGACAGCCGCGCGAACTTTGCCGGCAGCGGCTATCATCACGCCCGTCGATTCCGCAACCGCCGTGTCCCCCGTGATCGCGCGGCGATGGCGTCCTCAAACGGCTGTCACTCTGTCTGCTCCCCGGAGAGCGCGTTCCATGACGACTGTGCCTCGATTCAAGTTGCTTCTGACGGCAAGCCTCGCGGTCGGATTGCTCGGCTGCGGCGGTGCGACACCTCCGTCGAAACCAACGCCACCGGACCCCGGTCTCCATTCGACGTCCGTCGACAAGCCTCCCGACGGGAAGTCATCAACCGCGACAAACGATGTCAAACCGCGTCAACCTCCGCCAATCGACGAGAAGTCCGCCGCCGCCGCAATCTTGAAGACACTCAAGGCACTGGAGGCGGGCAACCTCGCCGAGGCCAGCGATTTTCTGCCACCGGCTTACCACGCGGACCTGGATGGATTGCTTCACGAGTTCGCCGACCGGATGGACCCCGAGGTCTGGTCCCGGTTGATCGGCACCGGTCGCAAGAGCATTGACGTGCTGCGGACGAAGCGGGATTTCATTTTGGCTCTGGATCTTTTTCGCGATCGTCCGGAAGTCGAGCCGTATCGAAAGCACTGGGATTCGACGCTGCAGTTTCTGGCGACGTTCGCGGCGAGTGATGCCGCCGACTTGTCAAAGCTCAAGCAGGCCACCGCCCGGTCATTGCTGCCGGGCAAGGCGTCACCCGCGCTGCACCAGTTCGATGTGATCGGCTTGGCGCTCGGAGCCAACCTGGCGCGACAGTTCGTCGGTGTCACCGTGACCCCCGTGCGCACCGAGGGGCTCGAACAGATCGTCGCCCTCCGCGGACCGAACGATGAGCAGCCGACCGAAATCGCTTATGTGCAAGTCGACGGACACTGGCTGCCGAAATCGCTGGTCGAACATTGGAACGAGGGAATCGAGGCCGACCGTGACTGGCTGCGCAAACTTCCCGAGCGAATCAAATCCGTCAAGCCGCGGCTGCTGGAAGCCCTGTCTCAAGCCGACGAGATCCTCGACCAACTGTTGGCCGCCACCAACCGCGAGCAGTTCGAACAGGCGGCCGGTCCGGCCATCCTGTCGCTCGCCACCGCCTGGCCCAACGTGCAATCGATGGCGCGACAGGCGGTGTCGGGACAGGGCGAGTTGCCGCGCGTCACAATCTCGATCAACCGCGAACTGACCGAACGTGAACTGACCAAACTGATCGCGACCATCCTGAAGCCGTTGCGTGAATCCGGCACCGACTACACCCTGCTCTCCAATGACGGTCGCACGCTCTGTCGCCTGGCACGGATCAGCGACATCGCATCGCTGCGTGAGAGCCTGGCGACGCACTTCAGCATCCCCGCCGACGATGTGCAGTTCGATCCGGATGCCTCCACGATCAAGGTCGAACTCGCACCGTGACCCGCGGGCGCAGTCTGCTTCGGTAGCTGAATTCGCAAGAATTCAGCCGTTGTTTTCACCCGACCGAAACGATGAGACTCCAGCGAGGGTTTCGCCTCAGACCAAAGTAGCCTTCATCGCTCCGCGTGAAGATAGCCGAGCGAGTGGAGAGGTCGATGGAACTCTCCGCGTTGAACTCGCGCACGAATGTCTTCACGCGGAGCGATGAAGGCGACGTTGAAGGCAAGATCAAGAAGTTGACTCAATGAGTCAAGTTTCAAACTCGAAGGACTCCGGCGATGTCGACGAGGACGATTCGTATGCGAACGCTGTGCTTCCCACTGTCGGCCCTCGTCATCATCGCGACGGTGCGGCTGATCGCGCGAGCCTCTGATCCCCCGAAACTGACAGCGTTGCCCGATCCGGTGAAGTTTCCCGACCCGGTCAACACGGAGGCGGATCTGACCAGCCGGGCACTTCCACCGGACGAAGCAGCAACGGGATTTCGCGTGCCCGACGGGTTTCACGTCACGGTCTTCGCCGCCGAACCCGACGTGCAGAACCCGATCGCGATGGCGTGGGATGCCCGCGGCCGACTCTGGGTTGCCGAGAACTACACGTACGCCGATCGCACAAAAAAGTTCGACCTGAGTCTGCGCGACCGTGTGCTGATCCTGGAGGACGTCGACGGTGACGGTCGGTTCGACAAGCGCACGGTCTTCACCGAGGACGTGCAGATGCTGACCGGCATCACCATCGGCTATGACGGAGTCTGGCTGATGACTCCGCCACAACTGGTCTACATCCCCGATCGGGATCACGACGACAAGCCGGACGGCGCTCCGATTGTGATGCTCGACGGATTCACCCCCGCCACCGACAACCATCACACGTTCGCCAACGGCCTGAAATGGGGCCCCGACGGCTGGCTCTACGGCCGCTGCGGAGCCTCCAGTCCCGGACGGCTCGGCGCGCCCGGAACGCCGGACGAAAAGCGCGTCCCGTTGTTCGGCGGCGTCTGGCGGTATCGACCCGATCGCGCTGCGCTTTCTCTTGTCCCCTCTCCCCCGTCTTCGGGGGAGAGGGCTAGGGTGAGGGGGCCGGGTGGTGATGGCGCTGTCCCCACCGATGAGGCCACAGGAAGAACCCCTCACCCTAACCCTCTCCCCTCCAAGGCGAGGGGCGAGGGGACCAGAGCTGTCGTCGAAGTCCTCTGCCACGGTACGACCAATCCGTGGGGCCACGATTGGAACGAGCACGGCGAAGCGTTCTTCATCAACACGGTCAACGGTCATCTGTGGCACATGATTCCCGGTGCCCACTTTCGCCGGCCGCACAGTGAAGACCCGAATCCCTACGTCTACGCCACCATCGACACGCACGCTGATCATTACCACTGGGACACGGGCAAGGACTGGTCCGATTCGCGGAATGTGAAGGGCGAGCACGACCGACTCGGCGGCGGCCACGCGCACAGCGGGGCGACGATCTATCTCGGCGACAACTGGCCGGCGTCGTATCGCGGCAAGCTGCTAACGCTCAACCTGCACGGTCGCCGCGTCAACGTCGAACGGCTGGAGCGCTCTGGAACCGGATACATCGGACGGCATGAACCCGACATGCTGTTCGCCGCCGACCCGTGGTTCCGCGGCATCGATCTCAGCTACGGCCCGGACGGCGCGGTCTACATTCTCGACTGGAGCGATACGGGCGAATGCCACGAGCACACCGGCGTGCATCGCACCTCGGGACGAATCTTCAAGGTGACTTATGGCGAGCCCGCGGCGAGCACTCGTCAGGCTGTCCTGCGCGACCTGCACAAACTCGGCTCGACCGATTCGAAAGATCTCATCGACTTGCACCGACACGGCAACGAATGGTTCGTCAGCCAAGCGCGGCGGGTGCTTGCCGATCGGTCGCTGCTTCTGCCCGAGGATGCGAATGCCGCCCATCACAAACTCGTCGAGTCGGAACTGCGGGCCATGTTCGACAACGACAGTTCAGCGGGCTCCGGCGACGTCTTGAAGCTGCGCGCCTTGCACTCGCTCTTCGGACAGGGGATCGACGAAGCATTCCTGCTGAAGCAGCTTCGGCATCCAGACCCGCATGTCAGCGCATGGGCGATCCGGTTGCTGACCGATGACTGGCGGCTGGACACAATCATGGGAGACCGCCATCCGTTCGCCGCCCCGACAGTGTCGGAGGACGTGCTCCGTGAGTTGATCCGCTTCGCCAGAGATGGCTGCCCGCCGCTGGGACGCCTCGCGCTGGCCTCGACCTTGCAGCGTCTGCCGGTCGACCGCCGTCTGAAACTCGCCACGCCGCTCGCATCGAAAGACGAGGACGCCGACGATCACAATCTGCCGCTCATGATCTGGTACGGAGTCATGCCGGTCGCGAAGTCGGCCCCGGAATCGCTGGCCATGTTTGCCGTCAAGTGCCGGTTCCCGGCAACGCGCCGGCTGATCGCGCGACGCTTGGCCGAGTTGATCGATGAACAACCGCGCGCAGTCGACCTGCTGCTGGCCGGTGCGGACGATGGCGTCCTGCTCTCCGACTTCCTGCACGGTCTGGCCGAGGGTCTGGCGGGCCGGCACAAGGTCAAGCCCCCCGCGAACTGGCTGGCAGTTCAGCAACGAGTCGCCGCGACCGGCGATGCGAAACTCGGCGGCTTGTCGCGGGATCTCAGCGTGTTGTTCGGCGATGGCCGGGCGCTCGATGAAGTGCAGCGGGTCGCGTTGGA
>JANMLE010000795.1:0-1282 GCA_031372385.1 Planctomycetota bacterium
AACAATTCTCGACGTTTTCTCATGGTGGGCCGGCGCTCGAAGCGAGCTTGTCCCACCCTACATTGAACTGAGCCCGGAGGGCGACACTCCGTGCGATCACACCCGTCTCAAGAAAGTGTCGCCCTCCGGGCTATCGGCGCCTTTTGGACCTGACCCCACGGCTCGCGCCGTGGGCTACCTTCTGCCGCCCTCCGGGCTAAAGCGCAGACCATTCAGGAACCGCGACCATGTTGTGGGACAGGTTCTGTTGTTGGACAGGTTCTACAGGTCGAGTGTCGCCAGCGGCAGCCGGGTTCGGTCGCCGGTCGCGCGCAGTTCGTCGAGGATCGCGGTCGATTCGGGGGTGACGAAGTTGTAGAAGAGTTGCCGGCCATCCTTGGTCACTTTCACCCGCTTGTCGAAGTCGACCAAGTCTGGCGACAGGCGGAGCACGAAGCGTTTGGCGGGGGCCTTGAGGCTGATCGTGTTCCCCTCGTTGATCCGGGGGGCGATGTCCATCGTGGTGATGCGGGCCGATGTGCCCGCCGGGGCCGGCAGGATCGTGGTCGTCGGCAGATCTAGGACCGTCACCCAGAAATGGCGGTTGTCGGTCTTGCGGAGTGACTCGATCTGAAACTCCTTCGGGGGCGACTTGCGGCGGTGCAGATCCATCCATTCGAAGAGCTTCGGGGTTTCATCCAGGTAACGATCGACGCCGCGCCCGAGATACTCGACGAGCATGAAGTCGAACTGGAAACCGTGGACGAAGATGTCGGTGAAGACCTTGTCGTTGGCGGGGTCGCGCTGGGCCACCGGATTGTTTGTTTCACGCGACTCGACGCTGAACCCGCGTCCGATCACGTACCACGACGTGTAGCGGCCGTTCATGTAGGTGATCTTGGGGTAATGCTGACATTCCCCGCCGATGGGGATGATGCCCGCGAACTCGTCGGGATGCGACATCCCCAGATCGAACGCGGCGTCGGCACCCATCCCATGCCCGGCCAGGAAGACCCGGTTGGAATCGACGCTGAACCGCCGTCGGGCGTCGCGCAGCGATTCGATCACGGCCTGATGTGTCGCCGCGCTGTACGAGTAGTCCATCTGGCGTTCGTCGGCGTACTCGGGGGCGATCAGGATGTAACCGCGGCGCATGGCGGGTCCGGGTTGAGCCGCCGTGCCACCCCACCATTCCAGTGTCTCCGGGTTGGAATGCTCCCGCGCGCGCAGGGCGATCAGCAGCGGGTAGCTGTGGTGCGGCGAGTATTCCGGCGGCAGGATCACCGAGTACGCGATGCTCGGC
>JANMLE010000798.1:0-8699 GCA_031372385.1 Planctomycetota bacterium
CGAGTTCTGCGGCGATGTGTCCCGCGACCGCCGGATGATCGCCCGACAACATCACGAGCGGTGTCAGGCCGAGTTCCCGGAGCTGTTGTACGGCGGCGGCGGCGGTCGGACGGAGCGTGTCGGCGACGGCCAACAGGCCCCAGACCTGCGTCTCGTTGCCCACGCAGATCACTGTCTTGCCGGCCGCCTGCAACGTCTCCGCCTGTCGCGCGAGTTCGTCGTCGAGCGGGATCTTGTCGTCGAGAAACCAGCGGATCTTTCCGGCTCGCAGCCTGCGGCCGATCAATGTGCCGATGATGCCACAACCGACAACCGCTTCGACCGACTCGGCCTCGCGAATCGTGATCCCCCGCGAGGCGGCCGCCTCGACGACGGCCCTTGCCAGCGGATGTTCGGAGTGCTGCTCCAACGCCGCGCCAACCGACAGCAATTCGATGTCCGAGATCCCCGCGACCGGAATGATGTCGACCAGTCGCGGACGACCCAGTGTCAACGTGCCGGTCTTGTCGAAGGCCATCGCTTGCAGGAGCGCCGTCCGTTCCAGATGCGAGCCCCCCTTGAAGAGCACGCCACCCCGCGCGGCACTCGTGATCGCCGACAGGATCGCCGCCGGAATCGAAATCACCACCGCGCACGGCGACGCCACCACCAGCACCGTCATCGCGCGGTGAAACGCGATCGAGAATGATTCGTTCAATCCGACCGAACCGACCCACAGCACGGTCATCGATCCCGCCAGCACGATCCACGTGTAAGTCTGACCAAACCAGTCGGTGAACTGCTGACTCGCCGCGCGCTCCGACTGCGCCTCCTCGACCAGCTTCACCATCCGCGCCAGCGTCGACTCGCCGGCCGCGCGCGTCACCCTGATCTGAATCAATCCCTGGTGATTGAGCGTTCCAGCGAAGACCGGATCGCCCACCTGCTTGTCGACGGGAATCGATTCGCCCGTCATCGGCGACTGGTCGATGCTCGTTCGTCCGACTGTCACGGTGCCGTCGGCCGGGATTCGTTCTGACGGCTGCACGAGGACTGTGTCGCCGACGACGAGCGCCTCGACGGGAATGGTTGTCTCGTGTCCGTCTTTCAGGACGACCGCTTCTTCGGGAGTCAATTGCATCAGCGAACGGATCGCGCGGCGCGTGCGACCGAGCACAAAATGTTCGAGTGCATGCGACAACGAAAACAGGAACAGCAGCACCGCCCCCTCGGCCCATTCGCCGATCGCCGCCGCGCCGATCGCCGCCAGGATCATCAGCAGATCGATCGTGACCCGGCCGCCGCGCAGATCCTCGACCGCGTGTCCCGAGATGTGCGTCCCTCCCGCCACGAATGCGATCAGAAACGCCATCAGTGCGGCGATCCGGCCGGGGGGCCATGCGGCCGTCTCCAGCTTGTTGGCCGGCGACAGGTGCTCGATGCTCACACCGACGATCAGCATCAGCAGGCAGACCGCCGGACCGAGGAACAGCGTCCAGCGCGCCGCATCGCCGGGGCTGGTGCCACGGGCGCGGGATCGCTGAGTCGCGGGTCGTCGTGGTGCAGGCGTTGTTGCGATGATGGATACCTCGTGGATTGGTTTGACCCAAATCATAGTCGGGTGACAGTGAGAGTCCACGCGGGACGGGCTTCCAACCTTTCCGAGGCTGACTGATCATCGATCGGGCTCCTGTCAGGACATGCAGTGCAGACTTGGCCGCTTCGTGGCTGACGTCTGACGACGCTCTTCAGCCCGGAGGGCGGCAGATGGTTGCCCACGGCGCGAGCCGTGGGTTGAGTGACGAAGAGGCCGCCTGAGCCCGGGGGGCGACACTTCGATGAACCTTCAGCGTCCTTCGATGTGTCGCCCTCCGGGCTGAATGGAGACTGCTGCCGAGCCCCCACGGCTTGCGCCGTGGGCTAACATCTGCCGCCCTCCGGGCTAAAACCATCACCACCGGTGATGTCGCCAACCGTGGCTGGTTTTGATTACTCTGCCGACCTCCGCTCGATCATGGACCTGCCTTACGAGGAGATTCGTCATGCCCGAAACGCCCTTGTCGCTGACTCGTCGCGATTTTCTCTCGGCGTCCAGCGCGACGCTGCTCGGCGGATCGCTGCTGGCGGCGGATGAATCCGCCGCGACGACATTGCCGTCCACACGGCGGCCGCGCGTCGCGGCGATCAATTCGATCTACCGGCTGCGGTCGCATGCCTATCACATCGCGGGACGGTTCATCCACGGCTACACGCGCAACGGATTTCATCATCAGCCGCCGTTCGATCTCGTCCGGATGTGGAACCACCAACAGCCGAAAGACGATCTCGGGCCGAGCGTCTGCCAGACTCACCACATTGAGTTGGCGAAGTCGATTCCCGAAGCGCTGGGCGCGAAGAACGGCCTCGACGTGGACGCGGTCCTGTTGATCATCGAACACGGTGATTACCCGGTGAACGAGCGCGGCCAGGTGCTGTACCCGCGTTATGAATTCTTCGAGCAGATTGTCGACGTCTTCCAGAAGGCGGGGCACAGCGCCTCTGTCTTCGTCGACAAGCATCTGTCGTACGATCATCGCCTGGCGGCCAAGATGGTGTCGACCGCGCGCGAGATGAAGTTCGGACTGATGGCCGGTTCGTCTCTGCCGGTGACATGGCGTCGGCCCGAGATCGAACCGCCGCTCGGCACGAAGTTCGACGAGGCGGTCGTCTGCTTTGGCTTCGACCGGGGGACCGTTGAGATCTATCTGTTCCATGCGCTGGAGGTCTTGCAGTGCATGCTGGAACGACGGGTCGGCGGTGAGACCGGAGTCAAGTCGGTGCAGTTTCTGGAAGGCCCGGCCGTCTGGAAGGCGGGCGACGAGGGCCGCTGGTCGTGGCGTCTGTTGGATGCCGCCCTCTCCCGCTGCGCCAGCCGCAACACCGGCCCGATCCGCGAGAACGTCCTGCAGCCACAGGCGGTGCTGGTCGAATACCAGGACGGAACCCGCGGCGCGGTCCTGAACCTGGTCGAGCAAACCTCCGAATTCGCGATCGGAGCCAAAGTCGCCGACCGGACCGAACCGGTCTCGAGCTGCTTCTACCTGCCGGCCCCTCCGGGCGCGCGGTTCTTCGACCCGCTGACGTACAACATCGAGAAGTTCTTCGCGTCGGGAACGTCACCCTATCCCGTCGAGCGGACTCTGCTGACCAGCACGATGACAGACCTGGCCATGCAATCGCTGCACGAAGGGAGCAAGGTCATCACCAGCCCGGCACTGGCCGTCAAATACCCGGCCCCAACCGACAGCGGCTTCTTCAGAGGACCGTATGTCGATGCGGGTTGAAGCGGCCCGCATTCGTTTAACCCGGAGCCAACGGCGACGGGGGGCGAGTGCCAACGCCCACCACTCGTCTGCCTTGGCTGAGGAGAGCGCTGGCAAGCACGCCCGTCGCCGTTGGCTCCGGGTTAAACGATGGATCGGTTGCCATCGTCGCGTACCGATCACCGGGGTCGAACGGCGGCAGACAACGACCTTTCTTCTGGTCATGGCTGCCGCTAACCTATGAACCGCGACGCCGATTCCTGCCGATGATTGAGTTGTCCCACCCGCACTGCCCGCCCCGCCTTGATTTCTGTTGAAGGTCTGCCATGACTTTTCAAATGCCGCTGCCGGTTTCGTTCTCGCGTCGCCGTGCCTTGCAGGTGGGGGCCGCGGGAGTACTCGGCGTGTCGTTGCCGCAGTGGCTCGCGATTCAGGCTCAGGCGGCTTCGAGCGGAGTCAAACCGGCGGCCAAGAATGTGCTGGTCATTCTGGAGCAGGGCGGGATGTCGCAGATGGACACGTGGGATCCCAAGCCGAAGGCGCCGGTGGATCACCGCAGTCCGTTCAAGCCGATCTCCACGACGGCACCCGGCGTGCAGTTCACCGAACTACTGGCTCACACGTCGCGCATCGCCGACAAGCTGGCCATCGTCCGTTCGATGCGGCATCCGAAGTCGGGCGCGAACGGGCATCCGGACGGCACGCAGTACATGCTGTCCGGTTCGCACCCCGGCAGCCCGATGGAGATGCCGGACATCGGTTGCATCGCGACGAAGATCCTGGGGAGCGACTGCCGCGATCTGCCCCCGTACATCATGGTCCCCGGCAACAGCGAACAGAATGCGTCGGCGCGGACCGGGTTCCTGCCCGCCGCCAGCCGCGTCTTCAAGACCGGCGGACGCGATGTCTCTTCGCCCGATTGGAAAGTGGCCGACCTGCTGCCGCGCGGTGAGAATGCCGGCGCGCGGCTGGGTGCCCGCCGACAGATCCTCAGCTCACTCGACACCCGCTTCAACGCGGGCCATGACGTCGAGGGGATGGACCGCTTCTACTCGCAGGCGTTCGACACGCTGACCAGCAGCCAAGTCGCCAGTGCATTCGATCTGAAGGCCGAGACTCCCGCAACGCGCGAGTTGTACGGCCGGGGCCATCGCGGTGCCTGCTACCTCGTCGGCCGCAAGCTGATCGAATCCGGTGTCCGGTTTGTGACGGTGGACACGCTGTGGCCGTTCTCGGACGAAGTCCCCGGCGGCTTCATTCTCAACTGGGACCACCACGATCTGATCTACACGCCCGGTTCGTGCGGCACGATCCGCGACAAGGCGGGCGGCGAAGGGCGTTACGGAATCAGCCACTGGGTGATGATGGGGAGCACCGACCGGGCGTTCTCGGGCCTGATCGAAGACATGGACCAGCGCGGGCTGCTGGCCGAGACGCTGGTCTGCTTCATCACCGAGTTCGGTCGCACGCCGCGGCTGAACAAGTTTCAGGGCCGCGATCACTGGACCGACGCGTATTCAATCGTCTTCGCCGGGGCGGGTGTCCCCGGCGGTGTCGTCATCGGCAAGACCGACGACGAAGGGGGCTATGTCCTGGACTCGCCGCACACGCCGGAAGAGTACGCCTCGACCCTCTACGAAAAGCTCGGCATCGACCGCTCGAAGCCGCTGTACACGTCCGCCAACCGCCCCGTCTATTTCGACCACCACGCGGACCCGATACCCGGCGTGATGTGATGGTCCGTATCTATTTCAAATCGCCGCCGTCCTGACCGGGCGCAGAAGGCGCGCGGATGATGGTCCTCATGAATCATGCGTACCGTACATAGTCCCGTCGCTCCGTCGACGGGACCGTTGCGGAGACGGCATGCACACGCGAGACCGCTTGTCACAACATCACAACACATCCCGCCATCGTAGCGGCTGGACGACGATAGATCAGAGATGCGTGCGAATCTTGCATTGTCCGCACCAGGGCGGCATCGTACCCCGGAACCTGCGGTAGAACTCTGGCGAAGTTGATCAGGAGTGACAGCGACTATGAATTGCCCCACAGTTGACGTCGCCACGGTTGCGAGGCGGCAATCTGTGATTGCTCGATGCGTCGCGATGCTCGTGGTCGTGTTGGACGTCATCCAGATCCGTTATCCGTTGGGACTGGACAGTGCCGTGCTGGGGCTGGTCGGGCTGATTGCCGTGCTGTGCCTGAACGAAGGTCCGGCGGAGACTCTGGGAATGAAGCTCACGCCGGTTCAGGGCTGGTGGTATTGGTGGCGTCTGGCATTCCTGTTCGGCTTCTGGATCGGCATCGCGTTGGTGGCCTATGCGGGGATTTGGATGCTGCTGGGAAGGGAATTGCCGGTCGTCCGCACATATCCGAGCGTCTATTTATTTCTGTTGATGTGCGTCCATGCCCCCGTAGCGGAAGAGGTCATTTACCGGGTGCTACTGATCGTGGCCGTGTTGCCGACCGCCGGCCAGCGCGGATCCATCGTGGCCAGCGGTGTGATTTTTGCGCTGATCCATGTCCTGCGTGGGAATGCCAGCCCGGAAAACCAGATCGCCGGATTCATGCTGGCTTGGGCCTATCTCAAGAGCGGAACAATTCTGATTCCGATCGCGATGCACTCCGGAGGAAACCTGATCGCCTTTGGCGGTCAGATTGCAGGCTGGTACTGGAGTGGTGACGCGCTGTGAGATGCCGCGTGACTGGCGGCAGTTGTGTCCTACGGCAGCAGGTCGCGCAGGTGGAAGTGGTGCTTGCCGAGTTTTCCGCCGTAGTTGCCGGCGGTGATGCGGATCACACCTGACACAGACGCGGCCGCGTGCAGGCCGCGGCGCATGGCGGATTGGACGTCTTCGAAGCTCAGGCCGTCGATCACGATTTCGTAGACGGCCTGACAGTTGGTCGGCAATTCGGTCGCAGTGACGCCGCGCAGCGTCGGGCAATAGGCGTCGTTGGTGCTGGCCTTCAACTTCGGGTACTTCGAACCGACCTTGCTGCCGGAACGAACGAGACCGCCGGGAAACGGCAGCGCGATGTTCGATCCCTGGCGGATGGCCTCGACGGCGGATTCCGCGGCGTGCAGTGCCGTTGCCGAACTGGTGCCGCAGATCAGCAGGTTGCCACCGGCGACACCGGTGATCGTGCCGAAGTAGTCCTCGCACAGAAACTCGCCGTCCATGACCGGAATGCGCCAGAAGCGGCGGTCGCCGAGTTTCTTCGATTTCTGAAACGTGTCGCCGAAGTAGCGGATTCCGCCGCCGATCCGGATGCGCTTCTCCTTCGGACAATCGAGGATGCCGTTGTAGCAGGCGGTGGTGGGACACGTGAGCACGCATTGTCCGACGCGCCCCTGCAGCGACTTGGCGAGACTGTCGATGCTGAACCCGAACACCAGCACCGACACACCGGGCCGGCCGTCGGGGGTCTCGCTCGCGGCGATGTTCCGTTCGATCGCCGCCTCGACATCGCACGCGATCACACTGGTCGCGTTCCCGCACAACACCGTGGCGGCCGTCGTCGCCCACTTCGGGTTGACGGCGGTGATGATCAGCCGCGCCGCCTTGATCGGAAACGCTTCCGCAAACGTGTCGACGACTTCGACGCCGTTGAGGGACAGGATCGAAGGGGGTGAGGTTTGTTCCGAGGTCATTGCGGTACTCTTCGGTAAGTTCAAGGTTGCCACGCGATAACAGCCGTCGGAAGAGCATCTTTCAAACGAGAATGCAGAGTTTCAGAATGGTCCGAACAGTAAACCTCAAGCCTCGTCAAATACGATAAACGACGGAGCGAGCTAAACATTTCATCATCACATTCAGTGATATTGAGGACGAGCGTTTCGATGTTCTCACACCCCTCCAATTGGTTCAACACGTCGGCAAGGCTCGCAACATCAATCAACTCGATCACACGGAGCGTTTCGTGTCGTTTCAATGCAGAGAGTCCACTGATCGCCCCCGCTTGAAATCCGTACAATGTGAGAACTCTGATTTGTGGTAACCACAGTAGGTCTGCACCTGAGAACTTTGAGCTTGATCGGCCGATTCGATTTCGCGCACCGTTACGCTGGTCACCAGCAACACCAACATGATCGAGTCGCGGCAACTTGGCCAATTGTTGCAGGCCGGGGCCGATTTGACCGCAGTCGAGATTCAGGATCTCTAGGTTCGCGAATCGGGAAAGCCGTGCAATCCAGCGGTCATCAACACCCGAATCAACGAGCCGAGCGACAGTTACTCGATTGTCTCGATACAGGAATTGCCACTGCCAATTCGGCTTTGCAATTGTTTGACCCACAAGTGGGATGTTCGCCAACAGCCGCCGAATATCGATCTCTTCCTGGTTTGAATCAATCTTTCCGCCGACAGCGCACACGGCACATACTGATCGTCTCGGTATCCAGTAAACAATCCATGCCAGGCCGCAAACCAGGCTCGTTACGAACAGAGCACGAATCCAAAGCGAACGCGTCCACCTTCGTGGACGCTTCACTGGTGTTTCAGGACATTCGTATTTTGTGGCCACAAACATTACTTCCGAATCGGTCAAGCCTTCAGTTTCCATCCACTATCACCGCGTCGGGACAACGCACGATTCATGCAGGTAGCTGAGATCAACCGGGTAGTTCCGCCAGCGGATTGAGTAGTACTTCTCGAACCACTCCTGGATGCTCCCTTCGAGGTCATGGTCGTAGTCGGGTTGGACGTGCAGGGTCTTGCCGATCAGCGGGTCGCGGATTTCCCCCTGTTCGACGACGACCCGGCCGGACTTGATCACCAGCCGTGGCAGTTCGAACATCGTTTCCTTGTTCTCGTGCGGCGTGTAGATCGTGATGTCGGCGTCGGCACCGACTCCCAGATGCCCCTTGTCTTTCAGGCCCAGGATGCGGGCTGGGCCGGCGCGGGTGATGATCGCGATTTCGTTCAGCGTGTACTCGCGCGTCAGGTCGTTCAGCGTTGAGCGTTCGAGAATTTCGGGTGGGCAGGTCTTCAACACGTCCTGCCGGTAGGTCCGGTCCATCAGCAGGCGGATGATCTGTGGATAGGCCAGGAACGAGCCGCCGTTGGGATGATCGGTGCTCATCACGACGCGCCACGGATCTTCAACGAGCAGATACCATTCGAGTCCGATCGCCCATTGCAGCGAGTGGACCAGCGACTTGTTCTTGTACTTGATCGGGGTGATCCCGCAGCCCGACTCCATTTCGGTGTCGCCGCTGAACCACTTGCCGCCGTAGATCTTTGACAGGAAGTAACCGAGCGGTCCGTCGCCGGTCATGCTGGTCGTTTCGCCGAACAGCACCTGGCCGACATCGATGGTGATGTTCGGGTGCGAATTGACGTAGTCGGCCAGCGGGACGACCTTGCTGTTGAACGTGTTCTCATCCCCGTCGCCGCCGCCGTAGCTGTGGAACTG
>JANMLE010000800.1:0-14359 GCA_031372385.1 Planctomycetota bacterium
CCCGCCACGAAGAGAAGACCCCTCACCCTAACCCTCTCCCCACCAAAGCGTGGGGCGAGGGGACCAGAACAGGCTCTGTCCGGAGCAGACCACCAATTGGCGACTGCACCACAGGCAGGACCGAATCTCCCGTCGAAGTTCCCATCCCGTGCGCGCGGGCCATACAATGCCAACCCGCCCAACTCAGGCCGACCCCGCGGCGTCAGGATATCGCCCGGACCGGGGGATCGAAACACGATCGAAGGAGAGCGCATGCCGCTATTTGAAAGTCGCACATCACTGAACGCCACGCCCGAGCAGGTGTTTGAGTACATTCTTCGCCCGTCGAATTTGCAGGCCATCGCTCCGCCGGAAACCCAGTTCGTGTACGTCCAGCCGCCGTTGTTGATCGAGCTCGGCAGCCGCCTGGTCTGCAAGGTGCAGGCGTATGGCGTGATCCAGCAATTGACCTATGAAATCGTGGAGCTGGTGTCCCCCGAGCGGTATCGCGAGAAGATGGTCGAAGGGCCGCTCAAGCTGTGGTTGCATGATTACATTGTCGAGCCGTCGTCGGATGGTGGCGTCGTCCTGATCAATCGGATCGAATTCGAACCGCCGGGCGGACTGATGGGCCTGATCGTCAACGCGAGCCGCATCCTGGACGCGCTGGAAGACGGTTTCGACTACCGGGCGAAGGCGCTGCAAAAGGTGTTCGGATGAGCGACGACGACGACCGCATCAAGGGCGAAGCCGATCAGCGCACGCTGATGGCGTTGACGTTGGTCGTGTTCGCGTCATTGATGCTGCTGGGACTGACGGCCCTCGTCATGCCGGCGCTGTTGGGGATCGTGCTGGTAGTCGGCGGCATGCTCCTGTTCGGGAGCGCCCACTACGTCCTCTGGGGCTGGTGGCTGCCGCGTTTTCTGAACCGCAACCGTGATGCGGACGAGTAGCGACGTGTCGCGAAACACTTTCGTTGCTGCCGCGCGAACGGGCTGACTGCGCGATTGCGATTTCGGCATCGGCACGCTACATCGTCGCTGCGTGACATCATCGATTCTTTCAAACCTCGAACCAGGAGACAGTGATGCGCAACAGACTGGGACGACGAACCATTCGGCTGGCGGTGATCGGCGCGGTGCTGTTCTTGAACGCGGGCTGGGCCGGGGTCCGGGCGGAGGACGACAAGGTGCCGAACGAGAAAACGGTCGCGCTGCTAAAGACGTTCGCCGACGAGTTCGTGGCGATCACGCCCGGCGCGGGAAAGTTCCCCGCGTCGTTTCAGATGGGTTCGGCCAAGGGCGACGCCAGCGAACAGCCGCAGCATGAGGTGACGTTTAAATACAAATTCGCCATCGCCAAATACGAAGTCCCCCAAAACCTGTACGAAGCGGTGATGGGCGGCAATCCCAGCAAATGGAAGGGACCGAGGAATTCGGTGGAGATGATGTCGTGGCACGATGCGAACGAATTCTGCGGCAAGATCACAGCGGCTCTCCGCAAGAACAAACTCATCGCGGACAACGAAGTGATCCGTCTGCCGACCGAAGCGGAATGGGAATACTGCGGCCGCGCGGGGACGACCACCAAGTACAGCTTTGGCGACGAGGCCCAGCAGGACGGTGACACGGGGAAGAAGGCCACGCTGCTGGACAAGTTCGGCTGGCACACGGGCAACGCCGCGGGAAACGATCCGCCGGTCGGGGCACTCAAGCCGAATCCGTGGGGGCTGTACGACATGCACGGTTATCTGTGGGAGTTCACCGCGGATGGCTGGTCGGACAATTACGCGCAGGCACCCACCAACGGGTCCGCGGTGAAAGCCGATGCGGAGCAGGGCCAGATCGTGTTGCGCAGCGGCTCGTGGAAGGATTCATTTCCATCACTGACGAGTACGTCGCGCCGTCAGATTTCCATGACCGCTGCCGACGACGCGGTGGGGTTCCGCTGCGTCAAGGCGCAGGTGCCGTGAGTGTTTGCCAAGGCAAACGCCAAGTCGAACGGCAAGTGTCTGCTTCCCCGCCACTGGGCTGGCCCCAGTGGCTCGACGGCTTTTGCACTACTGGATTTTCCGGCGATTTTGAGTAGCGGAAAAGCCGTTGAACCACCGAGATGAACTCGGTGGCGGGTCACTTGGTAATTGCCGCTCGCCTACGCGGCGCGCCACGAGTCGTCGCGGTCTCTCTCGGCGCTGGTCTGTTCCGCGCGTCGCTGGTCGGCTTCGTGTCGACCGGCGAGTTTTTCGAGGGCCTTGACCGACGTGTCGGCTTCCAGCAATTCGGTGCGGCAACGCGACAGCGACGCGGCCATCTCCGTCAGTCTGTTCTCGATGCGAGTCAATTCGGCGGCGAGATGTTCGGCATGCTGTTGCCGGGCGAGAGCGCGATCCGCGGGCCAGTCGCCGCTGTCGTGCATCACCCGCAGTTCATCCAGGACCACCAGCCGCTCGGACGAAACCTGATCGCGTTCGGCGAGCAGTTCGGCTTCGCGCCGCTGTTCTTGAACGAGAGCCATCCGGCAACGATCCCGCTCGGTCTCGCGAACTCGCAGCACGGTGTCGAACCGGAATGGAACGGCCATGTCGTTTCTCCCAGACCGGGCGAATTTGGATTTGTCCTTCGTTTAACCCGGAGCCAACGGCGACGGCAATGGTTGCCAACGCGCACAGTCTCGGCAATCGCCCCCGTCGCCGTTGGCTCCGGGTTAAACGAATCAGGTCGAGTCTCTTTCACTGTTGCTTGGATGTGGCTCGGCGGCGGTGGCAAATGGTCCCGCGTCGCGCAGTCGTTTGAGTTCACCCAGGAGTCGGACGGCATCGGACAGCGGCGCGGATTCGGCCCGGTCCTGTTGCAGGAATCGCTGGATTGGCTCCTGCAATCGCAGGGCGGCGTCGACGAGCGCGTTGGCTCCGTGCTGGTAGGCGCCGATCGAGATCAGGTCTTCCGCCTGACGATGCGCGGCGAGCAGTTGTCGCAGCGATGTGGCGGCGCGGCGATGTTCGTCGCCCGTCACGTCGTGCATCAGTCGCGAGACACTGGCCAAGACATCGATCGCGGGGAAGTGGCCGTGCTCGGCGAGTTTTCTCGACAGGACGACATGGCCGTCGAGTGTGCCGCGGACCGCATCGGCGATCGGTTCGTTTGTGTCGTCTCCTTCGACCAGGACCGTGTACAGACCGGTGATGCTGCCGCGGTTGGTGCGGCCGCTCCGTTCGAGGAGTCTTGGCAGCAGAGCGAAGACGCTGGGGGGATAGCCGCGCGTGGTCGGTGGTTCGCCGGCGGACAGACCGATCTCACGCTGGGCCAGCGCGAAGCGGGTGACGCTGTCCATGACCAGCAGCACGTCGCGACCGGTGTCTCGAAAGTATTCGGCGATGGCCGTTCCCAGATAGGCTGCGCGCAGTCTCAGTACGGCGGGATCGTCGCCGGTCGCGACGACCACCACACTGCGGGCGAGTCCCTCCGGACCGAGGTCGCGTTCGATGAACTCGCGCACTTCGCGGCCCCGTTCGCCGATCAGCACCACCACGTTGACGTCGGCTTCGGTTGCCCGAGCCATCTGGCCGAGCAGCGTGCTCTTGCCGACGCCGCTGCCGGAAAAGATCCCCAACCGCTGGCCCCGGCCACACGTGAGCAGGCCGTCGATCGCGCGAATCCCCGTGCCGAGCGGCTGATCGATCCTGGGCCGCTGCATCGGCGACATCGGCTCGATTTGCAGGGGAATGCGGTGCGGCAGCACGGCGGGAGTCCGCTCGTCGAGGAACCGGCCGCGTCCGTTGATGATGCGCCCGAGCAACCCGTCGCCGACCCGCGCGCCCGGCACCGACTGAGTCAGCACGACGCGCGTCCCGCGGCGGATCCCGTGCAGTTCGCCATACGGCAGCAGCAACGTGTCGTCACCCGAGAAGCCGACGACTTCCGCCTCGACGCTGGTCCCGTGCTCCGCCTCCAGCTTCGCCACGGCCCCCAGCGGCGCGGGGAAACCTGCGACGGCCACCGTCAATCCGACGAGCTTCGACACACGACCGCTCAGCCCGACGGGAAGCGACCGCTGGATCTGATCGATCAACGTTGACGGGCGAGTCGTGAGGGTGGACGGCATGGGACGATTTTAGATTTGAGGAATTTGAGATCTGAGTGGGACGAAAGCCAGAAGCGTCAAGTGCGAATTGAATGACCGAAGAGGCGAGTCTCGTGGCCAGCTTGGGAACTGTGTGTGTTACGACCGCGAGTGACCGATGAGACTCAGTGATCTTTCTGCTTCTCACTTTCGGTCTCCTTCCTACTGGACCGGCAAAGAGGTGAGACAGAAAGAGAGAGGCAGAAAGATGAAGACCGATGAAGTTTCGGCGAATCCTTGGAAGCAAGAGTGTGGAGCCATTCAGGCAGTCCGCAGGAATTCAACGACCAATGACGTAGGACGGATTTCCAATCCGTCCGTCAACACAGGACGGATTGGAAATCCGTCCTACGGGTAGATCATTTCCTGCCGACAGCCTCAGCCGTCGATCAGTTCGTTGGTCAGTCGTTCGAGCATGGTTTCGACGCGGGCGTCGATTTCTCCGTGAGTGGTTTCGATGCGGCAGCCGCCGCGGGAGACGTGGGGATCGGCGACGAGTGTCGAGTCGGCGCAGGCGGTCAGTGATTCGACGATCTGGGGGCCTTGGTCTCCCCACGCGGCGAGATCGTCGGGATGCAGATGAACGGTGACGCGCGGTTGACCGGCCGCCAGCCGCAGGGCATCGGCGATCATTCCCGACGCGAGTTCCGGACGTGTGGCGATTTGTGATTTGACGAGCTTTTCGGCGATGGCCACGCCCACCCGGACGGCCGTCTGTTCCCAGCGAATCAGCCAGCGATCCCGTTCCGCCTGCAATGCTTCCGCGGCGGCCTTCAAGGCGGGCAACGCCGTTTGCAGTTGGTCGTCCAATCGACGGCTCGACAACTCCACCACGCGCCGTTCGATCTCGGCCTGCGCTTCGTGCAGTCCCTCATCGCGTGCGGCGGTTCGGGTCCGCTCATGGAGCGAGCCGGCCTCCTGATGGGCCACGGCCAGCAGTTCATCGGCCGCGCGGCGCGCCTGCGCAAGGACGTTGTCCGCCTCCTGGCGCAGGTCGACGAAGTTGAACGCGGGCCGGGCCGATAGATCCCGACCAGACTGAGCCTTCACGATGCGAGCCGCCGTCATGGCCATTGCCCCTGGTTTCGAAGTGACACGAGGCGCTCAACGAGCCGAGTCGCTTGATTCTGTCTGTAGCTGAACTCGCCAGAGTTCAGTGGATTCCCGATGCCGGCTGAATTCTTGCGAATTCCGCTACAGACCAAAGTGAGTGCCATTGGGTTGACGCCTCCTGGCTCACCTTGATTCTGTTCATCAATGCTATTCATGAATTGACCGGCAGCGCGATCAATCCGACTTCTTCCAGCCGGTGGATGCTGTCGGCGATTTGTTGTCGCACGGAAGTCATCTCGCTCAGCCGGACCGGGCCGAGTGAATCCATTTCGTCTTGGAACGCCCGGGCCACCCGCGCGGTCAGGCAACCGAGCACCTTCTGCCGCACCGTCGCGGGACTGGCTTTCAAGGCGAGCGCCCATTGGCGGTCGTCGGTTTCTTGCAGGATGACACGCAGCGTGTCGTCATCGAGCTTGAGCAGGTCGTCGAAGGAAAACAGGGTCTGCCGCAGTTCGCCAGCCAAGTTCGAATCGTGGTCCTCCTCCATCGTGGCGAGGATTGATCGCGTTGTCGTGCGCGAGGACTCGCGCAGCACCGCGGCCACTTGGGAGACACCGCCGGCACGAACCCGGGCTCGACCGAGTCGCTCCTGCAAGACGGCCGCGATGTCGGCCAGGATCTCGGGATCGGTCGGACCGAGCCGGGCGACCCGCTGCAAGACGTCGGCCTGACTATCCGGTGTCAGGCCCGCGAGGACCGCCGCCGAGAACGCCGGAGGAAGTTGTGCGGCGATGACCGCGATCGTCTGCGGTTGCTCGTCGTGAAGCAGTTGGCGAACGTCGTCGGGATGCCGGCCGTTCAGGAAGTCGAATGGACTGGATTCGACAGGGTTCGACACGTCGCGGCGTCCGGTTGCGCTGTATGGCATCGAGTCGCGCGGATCGGCCGGCGCAGTCGGTGCTAGGTGGTCCGGAGGAAGTGAACTGCCGATGACGTAGGACGGATTTCCAATCCGTCCGTCAATCTCGGACGGATTGGAAATCCGTCCTACGGGTAGATCATTTCCTGTCGAGACCAGATCCTGAATCTCTCCCCGCAGAGTCACCGTGGGATGCGACGGTTCCGGAGCGTCTGCGGTTGCCGGCTGTGTTTCCGCGAAACACTGCGGCGGTACGACTTGATGCGGCGGAGTTGCTGAAGCGGGTGTGGAAACGCTCGATCGCGACAGCATCCACAGCGCCCAGACGACGAGCAGTCCGAGAGCACACGAGCCGCCGTGACGCCAAGCCAGCACCGTGAGTTGATCGACCGCCGTCAGCGCGGGTTCCACGGATTCCGTCGGCATGCGGTCGACCGTCGTGACCGAGATGGCATCGTGCGGCGAGCCGACCGGGATCAGGCGGCCCACCGTCCGTTCCACCTTCGTCAGGACGTCCTCTTCGATGGAATCGAGATCCAGCCGGCGGCTGTTGGCTTCGCCCTGTTTGGCGCGCCGCGCGGCGATGTCGCGATAGTAGTCGCGCGGGATGGCGACACTGACCTGCACGGCGCGCGGCATCGCGGCCAGCAGTTCGTGTTCGGAAACTTCGCGCGTGAAGTCCGTCGGCTTGTCGCTTGGACCGCGAAAGCCGGCGGTGTGTCGAATGGACTCTGTCTCGTCGTGCTCGACGAGTTGAACGCTGCCGGGCCGGTTGGCGATCGTCGTCTCCTCGGCGGTCACCCGGATGCTCTCCTTGCGAACGACCGAGGACTTCAAATTGTCGAGATCCACATGGACCGCGACGGTCGCGTTCGGGATGAAGGTGAGGGCCTTCTGGATCTGCTGCTCGTACTGCCGGGTGAACTCACGGACTCGCTGAAGCAGGCGGCCGTCGAGCGGGTCGTCGACTTGTTCGCCGGAATAGGCCTGACCTTTGGCGACATCGAACACGGTCACATCCGCCGGCAAAAGGTCGGGGACCATGCTCGCGACGGCCTGTCGCAGCGAGCCGACCAGCCGTGCGGAAACATCGCGCCCGGCACGCGGCTTGACGGTGACATTGGCCGTGACGCGCGGCTTCTGTCCGAACCCGACGCGACGGCCGGAACTGGCCACCGCGACCCGCGCGTCTTCGATGTCGGGCACCGCCTTGATCATCCGCCGCAGTTCCTGCAGCAGCAGTGCGTCCTTCATTTCCTGCCGATGCCGGTCCGTGCTGAACGGGCCGAGCGTTTCAAACTGTTTCAACATCTGCGAACCGAGGTCCGGCGGGACGGCATCAAACTCGACGAGTGCCGCGTTGTACCGATCCAGTTCCGCCGCGGGGGCGAGCAACTTGCGGTCTTCGCGGCGATAGTTCAACAGCCCGGCCTGGTTCAACGCCTTCTCGGCGACTGCCAGTTCATCAGAGGCGAACGTCTTGCCAAAGAGGACCGCCTGATGGTCATCGGGCCGGTTGAACGCGACCAGCCACGTCAGTCCCGCCAGGACCAACACCGGTACCGCCACGAAGGTCGCTCGTTGCACGAGCGACCTCGCGCGAAACAGCTCAAAGAGCTGCCGGGTGATGCGGGGCAGGACGTCCATGTCGCAGCCAGAAGGAACGGTCAAAGAAAAGCCAGCAGGGCGGCGGGGTTATAGTTCCCGACCAACGGATGAGGCAATGCGAGTCTCGGGGGGAGACCGCGAAGGCATTGGATGACGTGACTAACAAAAGTCGCTTGGACAGCGTTTCGTAGCACGGACGCCTCGTCCGTGCGCGAAGGTCAAGGGCGCTTTCAGAAGCACGGACGAGGCGTCCGTGCTACGGAGACTTTTGTCGGTCACGTCTTGGATCAGCACTCCGCAACAACACTGCGATTGTTCGCGCTGTGTCGTGGGCAGCCAAAAGAACGCACTTCTCTCGGCGATCAATCCGTGTGCCTTCCCGATGCGCCGTGCTGCAATCACCGGATGCATGTGGTAGGTTGTCGTGGTTCCCCCGCTTCATCGATTGGGGGCATTCCGCGTCCAAGATTCATTCAGAGTTCGCACCCGTGGCTCAACCTGCAGACAGTCGGAAGCATCGCGTCTGGCGGGCGGTTGCACTGATGGCGCTGGCGTGTGTCGGATGCGCCGAGACGCCGGCGTCTTCGACCGCCGTGACGTCATCGACGTCCGCCTCGGCATCACCGTCAAACGAGGTCGCGAAGTTCAAAGCCGGAGATCAGGCCGCCATTCATCGACCCACTCCGCGGCCGGATCGGGTGATCCTGACGTGGGCCGGCGACCCTTCCCGTTCCCAGGCGGTCACCTGGCGGACCGACACGTCCATCACCGTCGGTCTGGCCGAGATTGCCGTGGCCGGAGACAACGGGCAGTTTGTCAAACGCGCCCGCCAGCTCAAGGCCAAGACGTCGCTGCTGACCACTGATCTGGCACCGGCTCATTATCACTCGGTCGAGTTCGAGGCGCTGGTCCCCGCGACCAAGTACGCCTACCGTGTGGGTGACGGCGCAAACTGGACGGAATGGTTTCACTTCACC
Source organism: Planctomycetota bacterium (assembly GCA_031372385.1). GTDB lineage: Bacteria > Planctomycetota > Planctomycetia > Planctomycetales > Planctomycetaceae > Schlesneria. Next base: position 8,656 of record JANMLE010000800.1, read on the forward strand.
ACCGCCAGCGACCAGCCCGAGCCGTTCTCGTTCGTCTACTTCGGCGATGCCCAGACCGAACTGAAGTCGCAGTGGTCGCGCGTGATCCGCGAAGCCTTCACCGACGCCCCCAAGGCGCGGTTCCTGCTGCACGCCGGAGACCTCGTCAACAACTCCGGCAACGACGCCGAATGGGGGGAATGGTTTCAGGCGGGCGGCTGGTTGAACGCGATGATCCCGAGCGTCCCGACGCCCGGCAATCACGAGTATCCCATGGCCGGAATCTCCCTGGCGTCGTCGCTGACCGATCGCTGGCGACCGCACTTCACGCTGCCCGAAAACGGCCCCGCCGGACTGGCCGAGACCGCGTACTTCCTGGACTTTCAAGGGGTGCGGATCATCTCGTTGAACTCCAATGAAAAGCAGGCCGAACAGGCGGTGTGGTTGGATGCGCTGCTGCGGGACAACCCCTGCCGCTGGACGATCGTCACGTGTCATCATCCGATCTACTCGGCCGCCAAGTCCCGCGACAACACCAAGCTGCGCAGCCAGTGGCAGCCGGTCTTCGACAAGCACCGCGTCGATCTGGTCCTGCAAGGGCACGATCACACGTACGCCCGCTCCGGCATGGTCGACGGCAAATCGAGTTTGGCCGGCAGCAAGAACGAGCCGGTTGGCGTGACCGGGCGCAGTGAGACCGCCGGCACGGTCTACGTGGTCTCGGTCAGCGGCCCGAAAATGTACGACCTCGACAGACCATACCGACCCCAGTTCCAGCGGGTCGCCGAGGACGTGCAACTGTTCCAGATCATCTCCATCAACGGCGATGAACTGCACTACGAAGCCCGCACGGCGACAGGCTCATCCTACGATGGCTTCACGCTTCGCAAGCGCACTGGTCGACCGAACGAAATGGTCGAACAAGTCCCCCCGACGCCGCAGCGTCTGAGGTCGCCCAAGCCAACCATTAAGGCCGCGGCCTCGTGAGTCAATCCCTTCCACTGGCGAAAGGCTTTCTGTTCCGGAAGGCGTCAATGCCGAGGTTCCTCGGTGTCTTGGCCGTACTTTTCTTGGGATGGCTCGCGGTCGATGTGTGGTGTGGATGGGCAGTTTCGCCTCCGAAGGGAGTCACGCACTTGAGCGACTTCGCCAAACATATGAAACCACCGCGCAAGCTGTCGCGGATTCAGTTCGACGGCCAAGAGTTGATTGTCTGGGAAGGGCAACTCAAACCTTTTCCCGCGGTGTCTTCGGGGCCGGCTTGCTATGTGTTTGATCTTCGTGGCAATCTGCTGGAGTGGAGCAGCGAGACGGGAGAAGGCGGTCGTGTCTCAGAGATTCTCGCTGCCACAAGATCGGCCAAGGGCATGGCACTGGAGGAAGTGATCGCCAGCCTCGCCGCCACCAATTGAAGAACGTCTACCTTCACGCCGGAGCCGCAAACACAATGTCCATAGCCAAATCGCTCGACGAAAAGCTTCGCTCAATTCACGCTGATCCGTTCGGATCGAAGGAGTTCATCCTGGCCGATGCCAAGGACGCCGACATGGCGTTCGGTATCTCAGCGAACGGAACGACAACCGCGCCGCGGGCCACAGCACTGACGTCGTCCGAACAGCGTGCAGGCGAGGTGCGGTTCAAGACGCTGGCCGAGTTTCGCGATCAGATGCGGCGGATCGTCGAACAGGGAGTCATCGACATCATGCTGATGTCGGCCAGCACGAGCGACGAACTGGCGGTGCGGGAGCGGTTGTTCGAGAATTCGCGCGTCACACCGGCCGCCCGGGCCAACGATGCCAGCGACATCCATCTGCCGCGCGGCGGGACGGTCCACGCCGAGCCGGCGCGCCCGTTTCGCACGGCGCATCTCGATCACATTCAGTGCGGGCACCTCGACTGCTCGCCGGAGGAGAGGCACCTCGGTGCGAACCTCGGGCTGTACTCGGTGACGTTCGTCAACGATCAGACGCGCGACCTGGAAACGTTGCAGCGCTACAAGGAATTCCGCGAGGAGGCCGAACGGGTCGGCTTCCGGCACTTCCTCGAAGTCTTCGATCCCAACGTGCCGAACGCCGTCGCGCCCGACAAGCTGCCGGGATTCATCAACGACCAGATCGCGCGCACTCTGGCCGGCGTTCCCCGGGCGGGACGTCCCGCGTTCTTGAAGATCGCCTACCACGGACCGCAGGCGATGGAAGAGCTGGTTCAGTACGACCCGCATCTCGTCGTGGGCGTCCTCGGCGGCGCGGCGGGAACGACGCTCGATGCCTTTCAACTGCTGCATCAGGCGAAGAAGTACAGCGGCCGCGCGGCCCTGTTCGGCCGCAAGATTAACGGCGCGGAAGACCAGCTCGTCTTCATCGAGCACCTGCGCCTGATCGCTGATGGCGTGATCGAACCGGAAGAAGCCGTCCGCGCGTATCACTCGGCCCTGAAGAAACTCAGTGTCCCGCCGCACCGTCCGCTGGAGCAGGATCTCACACTGCAAACCAACGTCATGAGCTACGGTGGCAGCGGCACGACGATCAGCATTCCTGGGTAGTCGCCCAAAAAATTCCGACAATGGCGGAGAGCCGAAAAACGTCGGGCAGGCGGCTCGCCTGTCCGGGAAACGCGGCGAAATCACCGGCGGGCCGCCCATGCCACGACTGCGATCCGACTACGGACCGTTCGAGAGAAAACTGTCGCATTGTCGCTGATCGCTCCGCGATCAGAACGTTGGATCGCGGAGCGATCCACGACAATAAGTCCTCGAACGGTCCTACTCCGGCGGCTTGAGTCCGGCCGCGCCGATTTTCCCGTTCGATGCCGCCTGCCCGGAAATCATGACGTAGGTTTTCGGCATGAACCGCATCCGCTGTGATGCTCAATTCCTGCCGGAGCCACCATGAAGACGCCCGATCCTTGGAGCCGCCCCAGCCTGCACGATCTGCGGGCCGTACTCGAGAGCATCGAAAAGGTCGACGGGACCAACCTGCGAAACAATGAACGGATCGAGCTGACCGTTCCGGCGGAAGTGACGACGCAGCGCGGAAACTCGGTTTCGGCCGTGACGCGGGAAATCAGCCGGTTCGGGATCGGCCTGCTGCACCGGGGGAGCATTGCCACCGGTGATGTGACCGTCAAAATGGCCAGCGAAGCGCGCGAATACGTTTATCGCGTCGCGATCGAATGGTGCGTTCCGTGCGACAACGGGATGTTCATGAGCGGCGGCCGATTCCTCACGAAATCGGCCACCGATGATAGCGCCGTCTGACTGACATCGCCCAGTCTGACGCAAAGCCACGAAGCGGGCTTCAGTCGAGCCGCTTCACCCGGATGTTCTTAAAGTGGACTGTGCTGCCCGGATCGTGGGCCTGCAAGGCGAATGTCCCCTTGTCGAGCTTGCGGGTGAAATCCTCGCCCGCCTTCTTGTCGTCCGGCTCGGTGTAGTCCGTGACGACCTTGTCGTTGATCTTGATCACGACGTGCTTGCCCTTCACGATCACGGTCTCGGTGTACCACTCGCCGTCCTTGACGTGGAGTTCGAGCACATCCTTCACGGCGTACAGGCTGCCGGTCTTCTTGGGATCCTTCTTTCCAACGGGACTGTTGTTGACCTGCGCCTCGAAGCCGTACTTGGGCCAGCCCTCCTCCTGGAACTTCGTGTGGAAGTAGATGCCGCCGTTCGCTTCGGTTTCAGTCTTCACGTCGACTCGCAATTCAAAGTTGACGAACGGTTTGTCGTCACCAACATAGAAGAGGTGGCTGCGCGGCCCGTTGGCCACGATGGCTCCATCGACAATTTTCCAACTCTCCTTTTTTTCATTGATCTTCCAACCATCAAACGACTTGCCGTCGAACAGTTGGACAAATCCCTCTTCCTTGGTGTCGGCCGCGAAGGCGACTCCGAAACTGGCAAGACAAACGACCGCAAGACAATTCGAGACGCGATTCATGAGTGGTCCTTCGTGGTTGGGAAACCGTCTGATCGATCACAACAACAGGGCCCGATGAGCCCGCGCACAACGGCGAGGCGCATCGGTTGTGCGTAGTGTGCCCATGTGGAGGATCTGTGTAAATCGTGCGGGCCGTCCCTGCCGGATTCGTGGCCAGCCTCGTGGCGACCGTTGCATCTTTGGACCGGAGTGATAAACTCTGCCCCGTCGTACAGTGTCCAGAGAAAGCGGCTGACGGTGACGAGGAGTCGGGGATGCGATGCCATCCGACAAAACGCGGCTGCCAGCAGGAAGTTGAAGCTAGGATTTGAGATGTCAATTACGAAAGAGCGGAAGACGGAGTTGATTCAGGAATATCGACGCGGTGACGTCGATACGGGGTCTCCCGAAGTTCAGATCGCGGTGTTGTCGTCGCGCATTGCCCAGTTGACCGACCATTTGAAGGGTCACGTCAAGGATCATGCCGGCCGCCGCGGACTGCTGATGCTGGTCAGTAAGCGTCGCAAGTTGCTGAACTATTTGGAATCCCACGCCAAGAGCCGGTATACGGAAGTCATCGGCCGACTGGGCTTGCGCAAGTAGCTGCGGCCCAAACGAATGCCGCGACGGACCACAGGTCCGTCGCCCGATCTGGCCGGCGCGGTTGTCAAGGTTTGCCCGGCCACTTCAAATCTCCGGTTGCCATTGCAGTCTGCGGGCAGCCCTTGTTCCATTCTTTGCAGGAAAATAACAGTGAAAGTAATCGTTGAACGAGAGTTTGCGGGACGCAAATTGTCCCTGACCACCGGTGAAATGGCGAAGCAGGCCGCCGGTGCCGTGCTAGTTCGCTTCGCAGACACCGTCGTGTTTGTGGCCGCCCAAAACGGTCCGGGCCGACCGGGCATCGACTTTTTCCCGCTGACCTGTGATTACCGCGAGCGCACCTCCGCCGCCGGCAAGTTTCCGGGCGGCTTCCTCAAGCGGGAAGGCCGGCCGACCACCAAGGAAATCCTCACCAGCCGCCTGACCGACCGTCCCATTCGACCGCTGTTCCCGGAAGGGTATGTCGAAGAAGTCCAAGTGATGTCGAACGTGTTGTCCGTGGACGCGGACAACGATCCGGATGTGCTGTCGATCATCGGGGCGAGTGCCGCATTGAGCATCGCCCCGGTTCCATTTAACGGGCCGATCGCGGCCGTTCGAGTCGGATTGATGGACGAGCAGTTCGTGCTGATGCCGACCCGGACGCAACTGGAAACCAGCCGTCTCGATTTGATCGTGGCCGGCAACCGCGATTCCGTGCTGATGATCGAAGGTTTCGGACACCAGCTTCCCGAAGACCAGATGGGCGATGCGATCATGTTCGCCCATCGGGCCGTCGTCGAACTGTGCCAGATGCAGGAAGAGTTCATCCAGAAGGTGGGACGCGGCAAGTTTGTGATGCCCGCTCCAGCCGTGAACCCGTTTGACGCCGCACTGCGTGCCAAAGCGTATCAGCGGATGGAAGAGGCCAAGGTCGGCGGCGTCAAGGCGGACCGTCGCGGTGCCCGCAGTGATCTGAAGGCGGCCCTGATCGCCGAGTACTTCCCCGCGGCTGCCGTCACGACCAGCGAAGGCTGGACCCGCGAGCAATTCGCGGCCGCGTTCTCCAATCTCGAATCGCGCGTCGTCCGCGATTTGATCCTGAACAAAAAACATCGCTTGGATGGACGCAAGCCGGAAGACCTGCGAGCCGTCTCTTGCGAAGTCGGAATCCTGCCCCGCGTGCATGGATCGGCCCTGTTCACCCGTGGCGAGACCCAGTCGCT
>JANMLE010000806.1:0-9041 GCA_031372385.1 Planctomycetota bacterium
GTGATGGTCGTGCTGGCCTTCATCCTGTTCTCGGTTCGCCCGGTCGGTGACGGTGATCCGCTGATCGCCAGTTGGCTGACACCGGGTGAAAAGGCGGCCAATCAGGGACGCAAGATCCAGGCGATCTCCATCCCCATCACCGCGGGTCCGTCGACGGATACGAAACCGGTGACCAAGATTCCCTCCGATACCGGAGAACCCGACGGAACTCCGAAGGTCGGTGTGGCGCCGGTCGATGTCAGCCAGGCGCTGCAAACCCGCAACCAGCGCACCCGCGCGGCGAACCTCGAACGACTGGGAGGGACTCCGGATACCGAGCGGTCGATCAAGCAGGGGTTGCTGTGGTTGTCCCGGCAGCAAAAAACGGACGGGCATTGGGAGCTGCATCAGGGCTATCCGGACCCGGCGTTCTCCACGATCCGGACGGACACCGGCGCGACGGCCCTGGCGCTGCTGGCGTTTCTGGGACATGGGAACACGCATCAAAACGGCGAGTTCTCCGAAGTCGTGGCCAAGGGGCTGAAGTGGCTGCAGGTGACGCAAGACCCGCAGACCGGCGACCTGCACGACCTGCGTCAGGAAGAGGGTCGTCAGGGGGCGTTCTATGCCCACGCGATGGCGACCATCGTCCTGTGTGAGGCGCTGGCGTTGACGCAGGACGACGATCTTCGACCGGCAGCCGAACGCGCTGTGAAGTATTTGCTCTCGGCCCAGCATCCCGACAACGGCGGCTGGAAGTATCGGCCGATTTCCAAGTTGATGGTCGGCGATCTGTCCGTGACGGGATGGGCGTTGATGGCGCTGCACACGGCGCGGATGGCGGGGATCGACATTCCGCATGACGACTTCGTGCGGGCTTCGGGGTTCCTCGATTCGGTGCAGGTCCGGGGATTGCCCCGTTACAAGTACGAGCCGACCACACCCGATGGCAAGGCGTCGCCGGCCATGACCGCCGAAGCGCTGCTCTGCCGTCAATGGCTCGGCTGGCCCAAGAATTTTCCCGAGATGGTCCAAGGGGTGAAGTACATCACGGCGGCCGAGCAATCGCCGTCGTGGTCGGGAGGCCGCCGCAATGTCTATGCGTGGTACTACACGTCGCAGATGCTCCACAACATTGGCGGCGATGACTGGAAGAAGTGGAACACGGCCGTCCGCGATGTCATCGTCCGCAATCAGATGACCGGTGGCAGCGTCAAGGCACCGACCGATGTGCGCGGCAGTTGGCATCCGACCGTCGTTCCCGGCGATCCGTTCGAGCACGCGGAAAAGGGCGGGCGGCTGTACATGACCGCCCTGTGCATCCTGATTCTCGAAACACCGTACCGGCACCAGCCGATCTACGGGACGGATGAAGTCGCGAAGGCGACCACGACCGGCGAATAGCAGGCGGGAGTCTCCCTTGCGCGGATCGGGTGCCACGGTTTCGCCTTCCCATTCGCGCGGACCAAGTCGATTTCCGCGCGAATCGAAGTGAGCGCGAATGAGAAGCGTTGTCGAGCCGGAGCGAACGGACAACGGTCGTTGACGGCGCGCAACTCTCAGACGTTGTTGCCGCACAGCCCCTTACTTCCGAGAGTTAGCCACGATTTCCTCGGTGTTCATCTTTCTGCCTCTCTCATTCTGTCTCCCTGCCTTGCCGGCACGGGAAGAAGGAGACAGAAAGAGAGAGAGAGGCAGAAAGATCATTGAGTCTCGTCCGTCCACGCCCGGACGCGAAAGACGCACAGATCCACTGACGATGTCAGCCGAGACGAGAGACGCGGGTGTGCCCGTGCTACTTCTACTGTGACGGTTCGCGCGGTTCCGTTGAGTGCCAAGTGCGAAGTGATCAGTGCAAAGTGCAAAATGTCAGGCACTGGGCTCATTGCCAGCCTGACTCGGTAACATCCGTGCCACACACTTCCGCGTCTGGGAGTGTCTGCGCCCTTCTATCACTTTGCACTTTGCACTGATCACTTCTCACTTCTCACTTCTCACTTCTCACTTCTCACTTTGCACTGAACCTTCCAGCCCGATCCGTCACAGTAGAACTACGGTCAACGCGCGGGGCTCAGCCGATCCCACTCGGCCGCCAGTTCCACAGGGGCGCGGCCGAGATACGGCCAGAGCAGCGACAATCCCGCGATCAACAGCGTCAGCCCCGCGTATGCCGGAGCGAGATGCCACCAACTGGTGTAGCCGACCGCGAGATGGATCCCGATCGCCGCAGCATACGCCGGGACGCCGGCCAGCAGCAGCATCCACCATTGCCAGCGTGCCCCTTCGCGAAAGCCCCACAACGCGGTCAGCAAGACGGCCAATCCCGTGGCGATCAGCATTCCTCCAAAGCTGGCCCGGTCGTGCGCGATCAGGGGGATCAGCCGCGGGTTGGCCAGCGTGAGATCACTCGGGCAGACGTCCATGAATTCCAGGTCTTCGCGGACAAACACCGCCGTGGCCCCGACACCCGAGATGATCGCGCCCGCGCAGACCATCACGGCCCCGTGAATCACAAACGCCAACTGCCCCCACTGAGCCCAGCGCCAGGCCGGTGTTTCGCGCAGGTTCGGCGGCGCGGTGAATTCCGGTTCGCCGAGTTCCCCCTGCCAGGCCATCAGCGTGAACTGAAACATGATCGCCGTAACGAACGCATGGAACGGGTCGAAGTAGCCGAACCCCAGAAACAGGAAGAAGGTGGTGAAGCCGACAAACGCCGACAGCAGGACCGCCACCAGTGCCCAGTGGGCTCCCCGCCGAATGCCGCACCACGACAGGAACAGATACATCACCGCGACCGACAGCATTGTTCCCGACAACGTCACCCGGTCATGCTGCATGAACGCCAGCAGCCGCGGGTTGATCCGGTTCAACTCGTCGCGCGACATCCCCACGAAGACTTCGTCGTACGGCAGGATCACTCGGGTGGTCGCGATGCCGAAGGCGAGCAAGCCTCCCAGCAACATCGCCGCCCCGAGAACAAACGTCCAAAACCACGTCAGTTTCTGAATCGGCCGCGCGGTTTCGTCTGTCGCTTGAATCGCCTGTGTCTGCCGACCGGCGAGGTCCGCGTACAGCACCGCTTCATTGATCCGCTTCGGCAATCCGGGGCCGGAATAGATCAGGCCGGTGTCCACCATGACGATGTCGGCTCCGTGATGTTGCAGCGTGAGCGCGTCGGCCGGTTCGTGGACTCCACCGGCGATCAGCGAGAGTTCGCCGCCGAACTCGGTTCGCAGATGTTCGATGGTCGCGCGGACCAGCGCGAGTGTTTGTCGACCGGCGATCCAACCTTCGGATGCGTCGGTCATGCGTCCATCGATCATCACGCCCCGACAGCCCGCCGCGCGCGCCTGTCCGACCGTCGTTGTGAGTGGACTCGGATTGAGGTCGGCTCGAATCGACAGCCAGACCCACCCCTTCAAGTTGTGTGTTGCTGCCGCGTCGACAACGCTCTGCACGTGCCGTTGCCAATCGTCGGGCGACCAGTCTGCCCGGAGTGATTCGTCGCTGGTGGCGAGCACGATCCCGTCGACGTGCGGCGCGAGTTGCTCCAGCATTCGGCAGCATTCGGCCGTCGCCTGATCCGCGGGTGTTCCGGTCGCGACGGTCAATCGGGCCAGAGACCGCGCGGCCCTGTGGTGCTTGTGAGAGAGTCGTTCGATCCATGCCTCGACGCTGTCGGCGGCCGGTTCGTCAGGCATCCAGACTGCCCCGACATCGCCTCGACGTTCGACCGGTTTGGTCGCTGGAAGTGGTCGCACGGCGATCGGTCCGACTTCGATGAAACCGATGCCGAACCGGGCGAGCGCCTGAGTCGCCGCGCCGTGCGGATCAACCATGTGGCCGATTCCGACGGGACTCGAAATGGTCAACCCCTGAACGGTCCGCCGTAACCGGGCATCCGGTCGCATGTGGCCAAACAGGTCGATGATCGTCGGGCCCAACGGAAATCGGCTCAACCGTCCCATCGCCCCCAATGCCAGATCCCGCGCCGTCTCCGCCGGCAGCGAAAACAACAGCGGCTGAAACACCGTGCGATACGACCAGTCGGGCATGGCGGACTCGAACTGTGTTTTGGAGAGGGATGGGGGTTCCGCACAACCGTGGAGGAACGACTCAGATTAACGATTGGCCATTCAGAATGCCCGGCAGCGAACGCGGCCCACCTGCATCCGTATCTGCGTCAGAAAAACAAGTGGGCAATCAGTTGAACTGGGGTCGGGTGTTCAAATTTCAAAATTGGCCGTCATTCGATGTTTGGTGGCCTGCCCCTCGTTCGGCCAATTTTGAAATTTGAACACCCGACCCCAAGCTTGCCCGCAACGTCAGTTGCACACGCCGAAGCTTTGTTCCGCCAATTGTCGATCGGCACCCGCCGGATTAGGATCGCCAACGGTCTTGATGCCCTGCCAACACGGGAGGTGGTTCGATGAGTTTCCGCAGGTTGTTCGTCTTCGTCGGAGCTGCGTCGGTCGGTTTGATCTCCGGTCGATTGCTCGCCGAAGAACCGGTGAAGCTGACGCTGGATCAGCCGAAGCCTTTTCAAGTCGTCCAGCGCGAGGGGTTCGAGCCGCGACGGTCTTCCATTCACGAACCCGAAGGCCCGGGGTTGGGTTACGCGGATGTGACGGTCCGCGCAGCCAAGCCGAAGGACGTGACAGGAGATTGGCAGTACCGTCTGGAATTGTTGGAACATGGCTTCGGCCAATCGTCCGACTGGCTGCGGGTTCAAGCGGGTGGCAATGCCCAGGAACTGAAGTGGACGATCGAAGTCCCCGCCGGTGGCTGGTATCGACTGCAACTCCGCTGCGTTGACGACGGTCAGACGACGGCCGCCAGTTCCGTCGAACCGATCGGTGTCGGCGAAGTGTTTGTCGTGGCCGGCCAGTCGTATGCGGGGGGGCACAACGACGAGGTGCTGAAGGTCGCTGATCCGTCGCAGGCGGTCTCCACCTATGACTGGCAGACCAAGACCTGGCGCGTGGCCCATGATCCGCCGCCACACAACGGCGACGGCGGTTCGATCTGGCCGCCGCTCGGTGACATGCTGGTTCCCACGCTGCGGGTGCCGGTCGCGTTCGTGAATGTCTCGGTCGGCGCGACCTCAACCACAAAGTGGATGCCGGCCGGTCCCCTGCACAAGCGGTTGCGTGACGTCGGCCGCGAGATCGGTTCGTTCCGCGCGGTGCTTTGGCAACAAGGGGAATCGGACGTCATCGAGAAAACGACCACCGAAGACTACGTCAAGAACATGCGTGAGATCCGCGAAGCCGCGAGCGAAGCTTGGGGATTCGATCCACCGTGGCTGCTCGCCAAGTCCACTCTGCATCCGACTGTCTACAACGACCCGGTCGGGGAACGGCGCATTCGGAGCGGGACGGACCAACTCTGGAGCCAACCCGGCTTCCGTCCGGGGCCCGACACCGATGTCCTCGGCGGCGACAACCGGGGCGACGCGAAGTCCCGCCGCCACTTCAGTCCGCTGGGACAGAAGCGCGCGGCGCTGCTGTGGTTCGCCGTGTTGTGGAACGAACTTCAACGCGACGGTGAAGACGCCGAGGCCCGGTAGTCTTGATGCCTGAAGATTCACCACCGAAGGCACGGAAAGCCACGGAAGAAAAAAGTCGTGAAGCAGACTTTCTCGAACGGACATCAACATCCTTGATCAGCGGCTTGCAACACGGCAGATCACCCCGTCTCTGCATGGTTCCGTGAACTTCCGTGCTTTCCGTGGTTGGCATCCATGACCCGGTTCGATGGCACAGTCGGCCGATGATCCCCGGACTCAACCCAGCTCGCGTGGCGGGTTATCTCGAATTGCTGTGAGCCGAATCGGTGGGTGCGGCGGAATGGCGGTTTCGTCCAGAGTGGCAGAGTTCGCAGCAGGCAACATTCACAGAGATTCCGGATTCACGCTGCCTTCCCACTGCGAAGTCGGGCCGCTAGAATCCCCGGTCCGCTTGGGAGGTGTTCGGCAATGGGGCCGGTCAACCGGCGGTTTGTGTGGCAATTCTTGTAAAACCCTGACGGAGGGCTGTGTGGTCAAGTTGCGGTTGCGGGATAACGAATCGATCAGCGATGCCGTGAAGCGGTTTCGGAAATTGGTGGAGCATGCCGGCATCAAGAAAGAGATGCGGCGGCGCGAGTTTTATGAAAAGCCCAGTGAAACCAGCCGTCGCTCACGCCGTCGTGCCGAACGCCGCGCCAAGATTCAACGGATGGTCGGCAACACCACCGGGGTCTGATTCCGCCAACCGCACGATTGCCGCACGGCAAACAAGTGTCACACCGCAAACAGGCCGGCTTTGTCCGGCCTGTGTTGTTCTTTGGCGGATGTTTGTTCCCACCAAACGCGGCCTTGGTTGATTTCGTTTAACCCTGAGCCAACGGCGAAGGAGTCGGGTGCCAGCGCCCCGATGTGCGGGCCGAAAATGTCAGCGGAGACGGGCGCGTCTCCCCGCTCCGCCTTCGCCGTTGGCTCAGGGTTAAACGATGTCTCATTTTCCTCCGCGACGCTCAACGGACCTTCCCACAATGGAGGCTTTCGCCATGAATCCACAGTCGGGACTGCGGTGGCTGGTGTGGTTCGGGTTTGGTCTGCTGGCATGCCCCGCGTTCTCGGCAGAGATGCCGTCGATCCGGGTCTCGGACGACAAGACGGGATTCGTCGCGACGGAATCCGGCAAGCCGTTCGTGCCGTGGGGAGTGAACTACGACCACGATGACGGCGGGCGGTTGCTGGAGGATTACTGGATCGACGAATGGCCACTGGTCGAACGGCATTTCGCCGCGATCAAGGAACTGAAGGCGAATGTCGTCCGCATCCATCTGCAATTCGGCAAGTTCATGCAGGGACCGACGAACCCGGATCGAAAGTCGCTCGCACAACTGGCACGCCTGGTGGCGCTGGCCGAACGGACCAACCTGTATCTCGATCTGACCGGACTGGGGTGCTACCACAAGCGGGATGTTCCCGCGTGGTACGACGAGTTGTCCGAGTTGGAACGCTGGGAGGCTCAAGCGGACTTCTGGCAGGCGGTGGCCGAGACCTGCCGGAAGAGCCCGGCGATCTTCTGTTACGACCTGATGAATGAACCGGTCGTGCCCGGTGAGCGACGCAATCCCCGCGACTGGCTGGGGCCGGCGTTCGCGGGAAAGCACTTCGTGCAGTTCATCACGCTCGACCAGCGCGACCGTCTCCGTCCTGAGATCGCCGCGGCTTGGCTGCGGCATCTGACCGGCGCGGTGCGAAAGGTGGACGACCGTCACTTAATCACCGTGGGACTGGTCGACTGGAGTCTGGACCGGCCGGGACTGACTTCCGGCTTTGTTCCGCGGGTCGTCGCCGAGCACGTCGATTTCCTGTCGGTCCACTTGTATCCTGAGACCGGCAAGACCAACGAGGCCCTGGAGACGCTCGCCGGTTTTGCCGTTGGCAAGCCGGTCGTCATCGAAGAGACTTTCCCGCTGAAATGCTCCAGCGCCGAACTGGCCGGTTTCATCCAAGAGTCAAAGAAATCCGCCACGGGATGGATCAGCTTCTATTGGGGGAAGCCGCCGTCGGAACTCCGTCAGTCTCGGGAACTGAAGGATGCGATCCTGTGGCAGTGGTTGGAACAGTTCGAGAAACTGAGTCCGTTCATGGTCCCTTAACGTCGATGTTGTGATGCTGTGATCTCGCGAGTTGAGTGGCAACGCCGTTTGAGTTGAACAAGACATGCATCGCATTGACCGGCCAGCGCAGATGACTTACCAAGGATTCGTTCCCCGATCGACGCACGGGGCCAGCCGCGCCGCGTTCACGATGTTGGAGCTGCTGCTGGTTCTGGGTGTGGTGGCGATCATCCTGGCGGTGGCATGGCCGAACGTGCTGCGGTTGACCGGCCAGCAGAGCCTGATTGATTCCTCGGAGAAAGTCCGCGCTTTGGCGGCCAGCGCGCGGGGGCATGCCATCGACAGCGGGTTGGTCTACCAGTTTCGTTACGAGCCGGGTGGACGCCATTTCGTGGCGGTTCCGTTCGAGCGGGAATTTGAGAGTGTCGGTCCGAATGCGCGCGGAACCGGGACGGCCCTTGGTCGCTTCAGCAAGGCTTCGGGGACTCTGCCCGAAGGAGTGACGTTCGCCGCTCCGACACTGCTGAATTCGGCGAACTCCGGCAGTGCGTCGACAGGCGGACTCGGACAGAAAATCCCCGGCACGGCACTCGAAGGTCTTCCCGACGCCGGCAAGCTCGAATCCGTCTCTTGGTCCGGCCCGATCCTGTTTCAGCCCGATGGGTCGGCCGGTGATGCCGCGCTGGATCTGGTCGATCGCCGGAACCAGCGCATCACGTTGCGGGTCCGCGGTGTCACGGGTGCCGTCAGTGTCAGCCGCGTCCATCAGTTGGAGCGACCATGATCCGGCACCCCGATCTTCCGAACGGCACCGGCCGAATGCCGCGAGTGACTGAGCATCGTCCGCGATGTCAACAAGCCACACGCGGAAGCGATTCAACGCACAGTTCACGCGGCGGCCTGACGTTGCTCGAGATCCTGCTGGCACTGGCGATCTTCTTCGGGGCGTTGGTGGTGCTGTCGCAATTGGCATGGAACGGCACCCGCGCGGCCGTGCAGGCGCGACTGAAAACGCAGGCGATCATCCGGTGTGAGGCGAAGCTGGCCGAGGTCTTGGCCGGGGCGGAAACATTGCAGCCGAAGACCCGCGTCCCATTTCCCGATAACGCCGCCTGGAGTTGGAGTCTGTCGATCTCCGAGACCGTCTATCCGGACCTGTTGCAGTTGGATGTGACGGTGTCCCACGCCGGCAATTCGCGGTTGGCCAATGTCGAGTTCTCGTTGCGGCGCTGGATGCGCGATCCGAGTTTGTTTCTGGACGCTGCCATGAAGAAGAAGGAAAGTCAGAAGACCAATGGGACCACGTCGACGTCAAAGTGAAGTTGCCGCCCCTTGCGTGGTGGGAATGAACCGGTTCACGCCGTCCCCGAGGGGGGGGCGCCGGGCGAACGGAGTGACCGAGCGCCCCCCCCCCGGCACCCGGGCCCCCCAGTGCGCCCCCCCCCGCC
>JANMLE010000830.1:0-1553 GCA_031372385.1 Planctomycetota bacterium
CCGTGGACATGACAGAGACTCCTGAATCTGGAGACTCGGGCCAGCCCGAGCGGCGAGCGGATTCAGGTACGCTTCAACCGCTCGGGCTTGGTCAATCGACGCCCCTTGCAAGTAAGCGTCAAACCCGATGACATCATTCCAACAGACGCGCCGATTCAACTCAACCCACCGTTTCGCTCTTGCTGGGTTGGGTTGTCGGCTGTTCAACAGATCGCTCTCGTCACTCGACACGCTGAAGTGTTGATCCTGTGAATCCGTATTCGGCGTGCAAACGAAAAAACCCGCCGAGCGAGATGCTGGCGGGTCGGTTGAGATTGGCTAGCTGATGAGGGGATGACGCGGTAGAACGGTTGGCCATCCAGCCGAACGACAATCCGATTCGACCATTCGCCGTTGGCGAAGGGCCGCTCCACAGTTCGTCTGGACAATGAACGGAGCGGCCTTTTTCGTTGACGGCACCCTTTCCAATCCCGCACGGCATAGTAAGGATTGGGGGGCGAGCGATCACATTTCCAGATGGCCGTGAGTGCAAACAGTTGAGTGATACGTGTTGCCCGGCCGATTTTGAGATTTGAACGCCCTACGCCGGAAGAACAGTCCGCGTGAAGTGAGGAAACATCAGTATGAGTACCGCCACGGCTTACCCGCACATCGTCGTTGCCGACGACGGCACCGCACGGATTGGCGACACGCGCTACAAGGTCGAGCATCTCGCCGCCGAGCATTACCACTACGGTTGGACGGCGGAAGAACTGCTGCGACAGCATCCCGATCTGCGCCCGGAAGAGGTCTATGCGGCTCTGACCTACTTCTACGATCACCACGACGAACTGGTCGCCTTGATGGCGGCCACGGCCGATGACGTGGATGCCGCTCGCAACCGGCAAACACTGTCGCGAGCGGAACTGTTGCAACGCAAACAGGGCTGACGACCATGCCGCTCGCGTTTTACATGGACGTGCATGTGCCGTCGGCCGTGACGCTCGGCCTGCGCCGCCGTGGCCTCGACATCCTGACCAGTCAGGAAGACGGAACCACCCGGTTCGACGATGACGCCTTGCTCGCGCGAGCGACGGAGTTGGGGCGAGCCTTGCTCTCTCAAGACTCCGACTTGCTGCGGATCGCCCAACAGCGACAAGAGGCCGGAGTCCCATTCTCCGGAGTGATCTTCGCTCACCAACAGGGAGTCAGCATCGGCCAGCTTGTCGAAGATTTGCACTTGCTGGCGAAGTGCTGCGCGGCGGACGAACTCGCCAACAAAGTGACGTACCTTCCGTTGAAATGACGCCCCCCTCGAATACCGACGAGCGGGCCAGCCTCGCAACCGGTGCCACTCATCAGCGGAAAGTGGTTTCGCGGTGGGCTTCTTTCGTCTGTTTCGTTTCTTTCGTAGCCGCTCACTCGTTCCACTCCCGCACGGCATGGCAAGCGACGGCAAGGCTACTTCGCGAACTCGATGCGACCGGCCGCAAGATGCTCGGCATGATCGGCGAGGGCCAGCCTGTCCTCATCAGTCAGCCGTGGCCAGCACCCGATCAGACGAGCCAGTTGGG
>JANMLE010000832.1:0-1860 GCA_031372385.1 Planctomycetota bacterium
AATTCGTTTTGGACCGAGCGAAACATCCGTGCGGCAAAGGGCTGGCCGTCGTTGTCCGTCAAGGGCAGGTACAGGTCATATTCTTTCACCAGCGACCGCTCCTTCGAGAACGGGGACGTTTGATTCACGGCTCAATTCGACGAAACGAACGCCGGCACCACGCAGTGTTCTTGCCACAGCCTCACTGATGACATACGTGCGGTTCGGCAAGATCGACCCGGGCGAATGACGCAACATGATCGGGAGCGCCTTGAGTTCTTCCGCTGCCGACAGATGAATGACGACTTTCATGGCTTGGTCCTTTTTGAATCCTACTTTTTGAACATCGCGTCGCCGGGGTTGCCGCGGGACATCAGGTAAGCGAGCAGATCCAGGGCCTCGTCTTCGTTGAGCGTCTTCAGCAGGTCTTTGGGCATCAGCGAGGTGGGCGATGGCAGTTGCTCCTCAATGTTCGACTTCTTGATTTCGATCGACTTGGTCGCGTTCTCGGGGTCGATCAGCAGTGTGATGCTCTCTTTCGTGTCGCCGATCAGTTGGCCCGTGTACGACTTGCCGTCCTTGGTCTCGATGATGGTCGCCTTGAACTGGTCGGAGACGACTTTGCTCGGGTCGACGATCGCTTCGGCCATGTCCTTCAGGTTGAAGCGGCCCGCCAGTTGGGTGAGGTCCGGTCCGGTGGCTCCGCCGTCACCGGCGAAGCGGTGGCAGACGATGCAGCGGGCGGCACCGTACATCTTCTGGCCGTTCTTGAAATCGCGGCCCTTCATCTTGTCGGTGGACAGCGCGAGGAGCTCGTCGAGTGAGTATTCGCGGCCCGGTCCCACGGCCTTCGGCAGTTCGGGGATGACGTACGGTTTGCGGGTACCGCTCGCTTCGATCTTCAGGCGTTCGGCATCGGTCATCGAAGCGAAGGCTTCGTTGTCGATGTTGTTGAGGAACTTGGGATAGCTCGCGCCGCCCGACCACTTGCGGGCCTTGTCGAACCACGCGAAGTACGTCTTGCGGTCCTCGAACGTCCAACCGACCTTCTGGTTGCGCAGGTGGAAGGCATAGTGGTACTGCTGCAGGTCGGGCTGATTGGCGAGCATCGCGGCGATCGTGCCGCCATAGCCCTTGTTGCGGTTGAGCAATTCGCCGATTTGTTCGAGCGTGCCGACCCGTTCACCCGCCAGCACCGGCACCAGCTTCTTGACCGCTCCCGGCGACTGGAAGTGAATCATCAGGATCGCCAGCTCGCGGTTGACGAAGTCCGACTTCTGCGGGAACAGATCGTCGAACTTCTTCGCCAGCGCGGCGCACGTCTCCTTGTCGGGATTGCCGAGCCGGATGAACGCGAGTTGGTAGGCTCGCAGCAGTGCGAGCTTTTGGAACTCGGTGAGTTGAGTAAAGTCGAGCTTGCTGAGTGTTGAAAGGATCTTTGGGAGCAAAGTAGGTTCAGCTTGTCGGGCCAATGCGACACAACCATTGATGACGACATTGGTGGAGTACTTGTCGTGCCCGACGGTGTTGATCACATTCTCTTGCCAATGTTTAATCGGAATGCGCTCTAACGCCACTCGCGCTGCGTAACTGGCTTGCCGATCGAGATTCATGAGGAAAGGACCGATTGATTCGGCAACCAAATTGGGATCGTGTTTGCCAACATGGAATTCCTCGATCTCGTGACGGAGCGTTCGAGATTCTCCTTCGACCGTGTCTGTTGGATTCTTCGCGTCGACGGGCTTGGTGTCTTCCTTGCCGACGTAGGTGACTCGGAACAACTCGGACTGAGCGCCTCGGCCGCCGATGGTGAAGTACAAGGCTCCGTCCTTCCCGACGGTGCAGTCGGTCAGCGGCAGCGGCGTGCGCGAGACGAACTCT
>JANMLE010000797.1:0-1411 GCA_031372385.1 Planctomycetota bacterium
TCACGGACTGCCGGCCAATTTTGAAATTTGAACACCCGACCCCAAGACTTCACGCTCACAAAACAATCGCGACCTCATTCCGTCCACGCGACTCATGCTGGTCGGTTCGGATTCGGTTTGTCCCGTTGATCGCCGGAGCCGTCGGAGCGCGGCGGGCCGGGGCGCGGACTGCGTTCACCGCGGCGGTTGTCATCGCCGCGCGGTCGGTCATCCGGCCGCTGCTCGTCCTGTGGCCGGTTTTCCCGGCGCGGTGAGTCGGCCGATTCCGTGGTTGGTTCACGTTCCGCGGTGCCGGCTGGCTGTTGCGGCTTACCGGACTTGGTGCTGACGACGGTCAGGATGTCCTTTTCGTCGGTCATCACGTGCCGTTGGCCTTCATAGGCAACCATCAACTTCCGGGCGAGCAGTTCCTGGCCGATGATCCGCCCGGTTCCCTGCTTGGTGACGACCGTCGCACCGACCGGCGGCAGTTCGCGGCGACTCTCTTCGTAGGTGTCGTATTCGTACCGCAGGCAGCATTTGAGCCGGCCGCAGCGTCCGGAGATCTTGGTCGGATCGAGCGTCGCCTTTTGCAGCTTGGCCATCTTCATCGAGACCGGCGGCATCTCGCGCAGGAACGTGTTGCAGCAGACCGGCTGTCCACAGTCGCCGTAATCGGCCAGCAGCTTGGCTTCGTCCCGGATGCCGATTTGCCGCATCTCGATCCGCGTTTGGAATCGTTTGGCCAAGCCCTTGACCAGTTCACGGAAGTCGACCCGGTCTTCGGCCAGATAGTAGAAGATAAGCCGTTCGCCGCCGAATACCCGCTCGATGTCGATCAATTGCATCTGCATGCTGCGTTCGCGAACCAACTCCTGGCCACCGACGAACGCCTCTTTCTCCGACGCGAGGTTTTGATCGCGTTGAACTTCATCTTCGGGGGTCGCGAGCCGAAGAATGCGTCCGTGTTCGTCGGCGGTGCCGAGATACTTGCGCGATTGTTCGGTGGCCGTGGAGAGCACGGTCCCCCATTCCTGTCCGCGGTCGCTCCGGATGATCACGGAGGCACCGCGAGCCACCGAGCCCAAGCCCCGTGCGGAGAACTCGCCGACAATCCGCGTCACTCCGTAGCGAACCACGTAAGACAAATCCGAGCCAGGTGTATCCATACGACCTTCAATGGTGAGGCGATGCGGTGTGAGGGGCGCGTGTCGAGCCCGGTGAAATGAGCGGCCGGATTATAGCCCGTGGTTTGTCGGACTGTCAGCCGTCAGGCCGCGGTGTTTGGGGAAGAAGGGGAAATGAATCGAGCGTGTTGGGTTGGTGGGTGGGAGACGAGAAGACATTGAGACAAGGAGAATAAAGGGCCGTGCAACTTTTATTTCCGGGAGTTCGCCTGCACTTCATCGGTGTTCATCTTTCTGCCTCTCTC
>JANMLE010000892.1:0-1223 GCA_031372385.1 Planctomycetota bacterium
CGCATTGAGGGAATCCGCCGGATCTTCGAGGCGGACTTGCAAACGGCCCGGTCGACAGATCAAGCTGTGCCACCTGCCGGAACCCCGCCGAAAACTCCGTAACCCCGGCCAAGCCAAGGCCAATACCAAGTTATGAACTCCATCTCGCCTTTTCTGCGACTGTTGCTGCTGTTTCCCGCGATGCTGGTGGCATTGACCGCTCCCGTGCTGGCGCAGGGTGAATGGGAAACGAACGTCGAAAGCGAATTGGCGCTCGAACGCGGCCTGTCATGGCTGGCCCGCTCGCAGGGGAGCCAAGGGAACTGGGAATCGAATGACTTGGGGCTGGTCAGTCTCGGGGCGCTGGCATTTCTTTCGGCGGGGCACATGCCCGGTCGGGGAAAATACGGCGACAACGTCAACCGGGCGCTGCAGTACATCGTCAAGAACGCGAAGCCGTCCGGGTTGCTCAACATCGCCGACGCCCAGCGGGATCTCTACAACCACGGGCTGACGGCGTTTGTTCTCGGCCAGGCCTATGGAATGACCGACGATCCCCAGATCGGCAAGACGCTGGACAAGGCGTTGAAGCTGATCGCCAACACGCAGTGCGACGACGGTGGTTGGGACTACCGGGCGAAGCGGCAACCGCATGGACACGATTTGAGTTTGTCGGTCATGCAGGCCAAGGCGCTGCGCAGCGCGGTCGACAGCGGCTTTGAAGTGCGCAACGACGTCATCAAGCTCGCGATTCAGTCGGTCCGCGATCACTACAAGGCCGACAACGGCGCGCGCGGAATGGACGAGCGGGCCAAGGAGGGTGGCGGTCAGTTCACCTACGACGGGAACCGCGGGACGGTGGCAATGGCCGCGTGCGGTGTTGTCTGCCTGCAGGAATTCGGTCAGTACGACGACTGGCGGATCTCCAAGAATCTGGACTTGATCTCGAAGGAAGTCTCGCGGCTGAAGCCGGTCAAAGGGAACGGCGAAGTCCCCTTCGATGCCTACACACTTTATTACGTTGGTCAGGCGCTCTACCAGTCCGGTGGTGACCCGTGGCGGCATAACTATCCTCTGCTGCGCGACCACTTGATTGCCTCGCAACTCCGCAAACCCGAACTCGCCGCGGAAGACGGTGCCTGGCGCGACACCCGCTGGGTGCATGGCAAGCAGGGACACCTGTACGGGACTGCGGTGGGCTGTTTCATCCTCGCCATTCCCAACCGGTATCTGCCCATCCTGCA
>JANMLE010000897.1:0-4425 GCA_031372385.1 Planctomycetota bacterium
CTTTGTCCCCGGAGCCCACGGGGGAAGCGAAGCCGACAATTCGGCAGTCGTTCAATTCGACACGCGGTCGCGCACCCGGAAGGTGATCGCCTGCCTGCATCCGTACTTCCAACAGCACGCCGGCTGCACGCTGAAGGGAACGTACACCGCCGCACTCGATGAGCGGGGTGAGCGACTATTCGTGACGTGGAACGTTTCGCGCGGCTCGAAGGCGTGGGATGCGTGTGCCCTGACGGTGATTCACATCCCGGAATCGGAACGAAGCGGGAAATAGGCCGCACACGGGCATCAATGCGACGTTTCGTTGCTGAAGACTGTCGAAGCGTTGCTGAAGGTTGACGATAATTCTTCAGCCCGGAGGGCGACACATCGAAAGAAGTCGAAGGTTCATCGAAGTATCGCCCTCCGGGCTAATGCGGCCTCTGCGCCACCCAACCCACGGCTCGCGCCGTGGGCTACCATCTGCCGCCCTCCGGGCTAAAAGACCGAACGGACGCACGCATCCACTGTCAGATCTGCACGCATCCACTGTCAGATCTGCACGAACCCTGTCAGGTCTGCACGAACACTTTCAGGACTGCACGAGGTATCACATGCTCCAGACAATGGCCGGACAGGCAAGACTCTTGTCCTACGTATTGGTGTCCGCCCTGCTGATTGACGTGGCTTCCGTCGCAATCGCTGCGGAGCCGATCGCGTTCGAAGACGTCACCGAATCCTCGGGGCTGGGTGCGGTGTTCGAGCGCATGCCCGGCAAGCGACCGTGGCGGTATGCCCACGGCGCGGCGTGGGGTGACGTCGACGGCGACGGGCGTCCCGACCTCTTCGCAGGGGCGTTTGCCGGACGGAAATGGTTCACG
This sequence comes from Planctomycetota bacterium, assembly GCA_031372385.1. Classification (GTDB taxonomy): domain Bacteria; phylum Planctomycetota; class Planctomycetia; order Planctomycetales; family Planctomycetaceae; genus Schlesneria. The sequence goes on from JANMLE010000897.1 coordinate 861, forward strand.
GGCGAGGACTCCCCCGTGCCGAATCTGTTGCTGCTCAATCGAGCCGACGGGTTCGTTCGCGCCGACGCCGAGCCGCTGGAGATGCGGGCCGCGAATTCCCGCTGCGCCGGAGCCGCGTTCTTCGATCTGGATAATGACGGCGACCTCGATTTGGTCGTCACCAACCACGTCCAGAAGGCGGATCACGGTGGCAGCCGGATCTTTGAAAACCTGGGGACCGGCCGGTGGCGCGATGTCACCCCCGAGACGGCGCCCTGGTCGAGTCAACTCGGCCTGCGCAACGTCTCGGCGTTGGACGTCAATCACGATGGGCGGCTCGACTTGATCCTGTGCGATGGCTCGTACGGCAAGGGGGCCGAACAGCGGGCCAAGCTGTGGGTGCTGGTCAACCGGGGAAAATGGAAGTTCGAAGACGCATCGGAGTCACTGGGTCTGCCGCAGGGCAACGTCCACGGGCTCGGGTTGGCAGTCGGAGACATCAACAACGACGGCACCTTCGACCTGTTCGTCGCCGGTTGCAACCGGCTGTTCGTCAGTGACAAACAGGGTCACTACGTGGAAGCTCATCCCGGCCGCTTTCAGGTGCCGGTGGCCGATGTGAAGGAAGGGATGCACTGCGGCGCGGCGTTTGGTGACTTGAATGGAGACGGCCTGCTAGACCTCGTCACCACCGAGCATGGTGTCCCCGCACGGATGCATGTCTTCGTGACGAGTTTCCTCGTCGACGGCGTCCCCGATCTGCGCGAAGTGAGTGACGCGGTCGGACTGGCTGCCACGCTGCCGCCGGGAACTCGGGAACTGCCGATCAAGACGGCGCACGTGGCGCTGCGCGACATGGACAACGACGGGCGGATCGACATCGTGACCACGCTGATCGCCACCGGCGACTCCGGCCTTCCGCAACCGGTGGTGCTCCGCAACACCCGAGATCCCGACGGCCGTTTGACGTTCTCGGCCATTCCCACCGATCGGCTGGTGACCTACTACGCCCCCGGCCCCGTGGCCGACTTCGATCGCGACGGCCGAGTCGATCTGTTCCTGCCGAGTTGGTTCGAACCCGTTCCCAACCGGCTCTTTCGCAACACAACCCAGGGCGGCCACTGGCTGACGGTCCGCATCGCGGGTTCGGGCACGGCGAACACTCAAGGGATCGGTGCCATCGTGCGAGCCTACACTGCCGGCCACCTGGGAGAACCGTCGCATCTCCTCGGCCGAGCCGACATCGCAGTCGGCACCGGCTACGCCAGCGGCGAAGAGGCCCTCGCCCACTTCGGCCTCGGCCCGGCGACTCGCTGCGACCTGCGCATCCAACGGCTGACGCAGACGATCGACCGGACAAATCTGGAAGTCGATCAATTCGTCACCGTCCCCGTCGTCCGTTGATCACCGGCACCATTCCGCGCGGCGGGATCGGGCGCAACGTCAGGACTTCCAAGTTTGACGGACACAGTAGCTGAATTCGCAAGAATTCAGCCCGTTGTCGCCACTCCCTGAACTCTTGCGAGTTCAGCTACAGCGAGAACTTGGAACTACTGAACATTGAAACGCCCCATTCCTGGCGACGTGGGGAACATCAGAACTCGCCGACGAGTTCCGAGCCTTGGATCGCGGCGGCGTCGCGGTAGACCTCGCGGCTGACGTTTTCCGAGACGAAGCGGACGCTGCCGTCGGCGAGACCGAAGTAGGCCCCGCCCGTGTGGCGGCTGACGAACGAGTAGTTGCAGAACCAGTCGTCCTCCGTGTCCTCGGGGATGTGCCAGTAAATGAGCGGCACGGCGCAGGTGGCGGTCGAGGCGTTAAACCAGTACCACCACGTGTGCCACGACCACTCCGGCACCGCCTCGCCCAGCGCGAGCGTGTTGCTGGCCCCATCCTTGATGTCCGTCAGGCGGGTCGTGAACGGCGGACGGTCGCCGCCGCGGAGACGGAGGAAAAGGGGATAAGTCCAATAGTCCGGACCAGTTTATTGGACTTATTCCGTTTTCCTCCTCCCGCTACATACGGCAGTGCCATTCGGGTCGGGAGTCTTTTCGGTCCACCTCTCAGTTCGTGGTCTTGAATTGGGCTGAGTTCTTGCGAACTCATCGATATTGAGGATCCGACTGCTCCCCGTGAGGACACGGGTATTCTGGCCTCGAAATCGGCAGACTCTGCCGATCAGCGACTCGATTCCGCGCGTCGCAGTTTCCACAGCCGGAACACGGCAGGTTCGTCTCGGCAGACGCGCGGGATTCCATTAGAACCCGCGTACTATGCCTGTGATGTCCCTGCTGTTCTCGCTCGCCATCTGTGGCGCCGAACCGAATCGTGACCTGCCTGTCGGTGACCAACCACACGCCGTGGAAGTCCTCGGACAGACATTGCTGTCCGCGTCCCCGCCAACGGTCGCGAGCTTCCCGCAACCTCGGCGCGACGACCGCTCGGCGGTTTCGAGTGAACCTCGGACTCTCCGTTCCCAGTCGTTTGAATCCCAGCCGTTTGAAACGGAGCAGCCGGAGTTCGTCCTCGCGTCACCCGAGCCGCGGGGTTTTCATCGGCACCTGGCGTACGAGCTGGCCGACACCTTCAACCCGTTCACCAGGACGACCGTGCGAGTCTTGCCGGGTTACTACGATCCCTACGGCTGGCAGGGGAGCTACGGCACGAACGGGTATCAGCCGTGGCGACTCGGGTGGACGCTTTATCACGACGCCGCCATCCTGCCGTTCTCATCCGTCTCCGGTGGGACCACGGGTGAAATGCAGATCACCGAATGGAACTCCAACCTGCGGCTGTCAGAGATCATTGCTCCCGGAGTCGTGTTCAACGGGACCGGCTACTTCAATGCGCGGTATTGGGATGGCCCCGGTGGTGTCGCGCTCCCCGGTCAGGTCGACCAGTTCTCGGCCGATTTGGAACTCGGCTTCTTCAACGACGGACCGTGGAGCGCCCAGATTGGATTTCATCCACAAATCGTCGACGGCTACGACGCCAAGTTGAACCACTACGCCATCAACATCGACGGTCGCGCGATCGTCAGTTATCTCGCGTCACCGAATTGGAGCCTCGTCGCCGGCGTCGCGTTTTGGGATCGCGTCAACCTGCTGGTCGTCCCGCATGTCGGAGCGATCTGGACTCCGGACACGCGCTGGGAACTGCGGCTGCTCTACCCCAAGACGCGCATCAGTTACTTTCTCGGTCGCCGCGGCCAGACCGACTTCTGGCTGTACGGGTCCGCGGAATACACGGCCGAAGCCTGGCAGGCCAACATCGGCAACCCGACGATGGTCGCCGACCGAATCCAACTCACGGACGACCGGGTCTCGATCGGCCTGCGCTGGGACTCGGGCCGGCACTCGGCCTTCATCGAAGCGGGTGGCGTGTTCCACCGCCGCGCGAAATTCGCCGGCCCGACTCCCGACTTCGACATCCGCAACGTCGGCATGCTCCGCGCGGGGCTGCGGTTCTGAACTGTCGTCCCGTCGCTCCGCCGACGGGATGCGGCTGACGAGACGCCGACGGCAACGGTACCGACGGCGAAGTGCATCAGCTCGAGCGCCAGTATCGCTCGGGCGATCGTCTTCAG
>JANMLE010000908.1:0-4676 GCA_031372385.1 Planctomycetota bacterium
CCCCGTCGGACGGATTTCCAATCCGTCCGGCGTTGCCGGACGGATTGTAAATCCGTCCAACGTTATTGGTCGTTCATCTCCTGCGGACTGACTTACTGTAGTCGGGTCGCTCCGCCGACCGGACGTCCCGCCGGCGGAGCGGCGGGACGACAGTAGTCAATCACTCCATGACTTCGTCGATCGCGACCCCCGCCGTGGCGGTGAGGTTGGCGGCGGACTGGGCCACTTCGTTCAGCAGGTCCAAATGCACGCGCTGGTTCTGAATGATGCTCAGGCGCGCCTGAACCACGCGGACCACGTCGACTTCGCCAGCCAGGAATTGCCGTTCGAGGCTTTGCAATTCGCCCGGCAGGTCCGCCGCACCGCCCGTCGCACCGTCCGCCGCATCCTCGTCGAGTGCGGCGAGGGCCAGTTCATAGCGCTTCCACGCGGCCTGGGCTTCGAGTTCCGCGCGCCGCCGCAGTTGTTGCCACGCCGTCACCCGCTGACTCAGTTCGGCAGTGCGCTGCTGTTCCATCGGACGACCGGAATTGATTACGGGCAAATCCATCTGGGCGCGAAAGCCGAGGAACGACGTGCCATCCGCAGTGCGCTGATAATACGGTCCGATCTGCAGATCGGGAGTGCGATTGGCCGAGGCCAGACAGAGCGCGGCGCGGGCGGCTTCCATGTCCGACTGAGCGGCGATGACATCCGGACGCGCGGCTCCGCGGCTCGTCATCGACGACAATGTACGGTCGGCATCGCGTGGGAGGCTCGCATTCGGTGACTGCGCCGGTTCCGCCAGACCAGACCCAGGGATCTTCCAGTGGAAGGAACGCAGATCTCCGTCGAACACGGTCGCGTCATCCGGCGAAGTTCCCAATTGACGCTTCAGATCCCTCAACGCCGTTTCATGGTTCGCCTTTGCCAGCCGGAGCTGTTGACCGGTCGCCCGGGCATCGACCCGGACGATGGCCACGTCCGCCGCCGTCGCCTGTCCGGCATCCAATTGCTTTTCCAGAGTCCGCAACAACCGCTGGTTGTTCCCGTGGCTGGCGTTGGCCAGTTCGAGCAGTCCGCGCTGATAGAGCAGATTGAAATACAGCCGCTCAGTCTGGGCGACGTTTTGCAGTTCGGCCTGATGGATATTCCAGCGGGTGCTGTTGAGGGCCGATGTGGCACCCTCTTCGCGAAACTGCTGCTGGTGTGCGAGCTGGATCGTCTGCATCAGCAGGACATAGTGGTAGGTCGTGCCGGGTCCGCCGGACCGCGCCTCCTGATAGGGGGTCGCCTGCACTTGAACGAACGGGTTGAAGGGATACGTCTGTGCGACTCCGAGTGCCGCGCTGCCGACGTTTTCCGATTGGCGGAGTGTGATCAAGTCGGGGTTCTGTTCGAGTGCCAGCGCGATGCTCTGGGGGAGTGTCAGTGATCGTCCCGCAAGCGACGCGGGACTCGCGGGGTCACTGATCTCGCCCGCCGTCAGTCGAATGACGCTGGCCGAGTTGCCGGACTCGTTGTCTTCCCGCCCGGCTTCCGTGACAGCCGCCGTGGTCGCGCGGATCGATTGACGTCGTGCGACCGTATCAACTCGATCAGCGTCCGCTTGGGCCGTGCCCAACCGAGCCGAGCCGCCGGTGCGGCAGCCGAGGCAGAGCATCACCAACGCCAATTCTGTCCAGCGAAACATGGTCATCGACAGTCTTTCGCGTCACGCCAGCCGCACTGGAAGGATGTCCGCCGACATGCGGTCGTTTACACACAGAATCGGGCGCACGCCGGTTGTGACTTCTTTCGGCGAAACTCCGGCGATGTCCGAAGTGCAAATTCTTCCGGTGATGCGGAGTTTCAGCGTTGTGCGGCGGCCCGTCCGTTCGGGTTGACTTTGGCGACCGGTCCAACCGACCGGTCGCGCGGACTTTGACGAAGATGCCGAGTGCGCGGGCTGTCGCATCGCGTGTGCAGGGCTCGGAGGGCTTCCGATCGACGCAAGGATAACTGTCGAAACATGGTGAGCCGGGTGCCGTCGGAGCGTGTGAATGAATCGAGCCGCGCCCGTCAGGAAGCGGTTGTCAGTCGTTGAGAATCACCGCTCCCTCACGGTCGCGGCTCGAAACATTCACAAGCTCTCAGGCCCTGGGCTTTCGAGGTGGTGTTTTTCCACGTTTGTAGCCGAATTCGCAAGAATTCGGATCGTCTGACGGATCGTCCGAATTCTTGCGAATTCGGCTACAGGCTTGGATTCTCGGCATTTCACACCTCGGAAGCCCTGGCTCTCAGGCCCTGGATTCCGCGTCGAAGAGTCCGGGGCCTGACGGCACCCGGCTCACCAAAGCCAAACATTCGAGACCCGACAAAAACTGGCGCGTCGGTGCTGAGGCGATGTCAGCCGCTGGCAGCGTTGAGTTGTTCGAAACGCCGGGCCAGTTTGTAACCGGTGGCGGATCGGTACAGCAGGCCGTCGTGGAAACCGAAACGACTCATTTCTTCCGGCGAATAGGCTTTGGCGTAGAGCGTGATGATCTGCCGGTGCAGGCCGAGATTGAATTGAAACTTGGCGCGGCGGTTGGCCGGAGTGTTCTCCTCCTGCTCGCGTTCCAAGTCCACCAGGATGCCGGCGGGAGTCAGCATCCACAGCGCGTCCGCCTCCCAGTGGCATTGCTTCAGCCAGTCTTCGGGACCGGAACTCAGCAGCCACTTGCGGTCCACGCGGTCCTCCATCAGCGGGATCTTCGAATAATCGTGACTGCCGACGATGGCCAGGATCACGGCGATGTCTTCGTCCGTCAGCGCCGCCGGGTGTTGCCGTTGATGGGACTGCAGCAGTCCGCGCGAGATGACCACTCCCAGCTTCATGTGTTCCAGACGCGAGGCGATGCCGTCCTGACGCAGTTGCAGCTTGTCTTCGGGACTGGCTCGCTTGATGCTGGCTTCCGAAATCTTCGGCAAGGCACAGTCGCCGATGCCGATGTCATGCAACAGTGCGGCGAGCACCCCCCGTTTCATCTCCGCGGGCGAGACTTCCGTCAAACAGATCTGAACCATGAAGTTGACGACATAAGCAATGTGGTGGACCGGGCTGACTTCGTTCCCCTTGATCAGATGGGGGAGCACCTGCGGCCAGAGTTCATCGAGTGCGGTGATGAGGGTAGGCTGGCCGGCGAGTAACCGCCGCGCCTGCGACCACGGTTCGCGCACCAATTCGGTCTGCCCGGCAACGCGGGCTCGGTCGCGTGGCGTGATGCCGGCTTTCTGGCCGAGCAACCGCCGACGGTCCTGCAACATTTGCAGGCCCCGTTCCACCGGGTCGATTGAACCGCTCATCGGGAATCACCGGCCGATCATTTGGCAGACGGGGCTCTCACCGTGGCCAACGCTGCCGAGATTGTCTAAAGTCGTCGCCACGGAATGCGGGGCGTGAGACCGCGGTCAATAGTGCGGTTTCAGATCCAAAGCGTGATCTTATGAGCCAGACGTGTGGCCGTCCAACGTGCCTTCAGTGGAAAAAGGGAGAACCGGCGATGATGCGAAGCCAGTCCAGTGCGATGTTGCTGTGTGCCATTTCATTGATCTGCGGGGCGACGTCGGCCTCGGCCCAGGAATGGACCCGGTTCCGCGGCCCCAACGGCACCGGCGAAAGTGAAGCCACGACGATCCCCGCACAGTGGACCGACCGCGACTACAACTGGAATGTCGAGTTGCCGGGAATCGGCCATTCGTCCCCCGTCCTGTGGGGAGACCGCCTGTTCCTCCTGAGCGCCAACCCGGACGACGCGACCCGCCACGCGCTGTGCTTCGACGCGGTCACCGGCAAGAAGCTCTGGGACGTTCCCTTCAAGTCGCAGCGGCATCAGTTGCACAAGCAAAGCAGTTATGCGTCGAGCACGCCGGCCGTTGACGAGAACCACGTCTATTTCGCCTGGGCCGCCCCCGCGTCGATCACGCTGATGGCCATGAGTCACACGGGCGAAACGGTCTGGACGCGCGATCTCGGTCCGTGGTCCAGCCAGCACGGGTTTGGAACATCGCCGGTCCTCTACGAGGGTCTGGTGATCCTGTCGAATTCGCAGGAAGTGAAGGACGGCCCCGAGCCCGCCTGCGACATGCTGGCGTTCGACCGCGCGACCGGCGCGGACCGCTGGAAGACGAAGCTCCACAGCGTGAACACCAGCTATTCGGTCCCCGCGATCTTCGAACCCAAGAAGGGCTCGCCGCAATTGATCAGCACCAACACGGGCGACGGAATGTTCGCGTTGGATCCGGCGTCGGGCAAGGTGCTGTGGTCCAACGCGTTCTTCGACAAGCGGACGGTCAGCTCGCCCCTCATCAAGGGGGATATCATCTTCGGCAGCACCGGATCGGGCGGAGGCGGGAACTATCTGGTCGCGGCCCAGAGCGATGGTTCGGAACCAAAGCTCGCGTACAAGATCTCGACCGAAGCACCGTACGTGCCAACCTCGGTGGCGCGCGGCGACCTTGTGTTCCTGATGTCCGATGGCGGTGTCGCGACCTGCGTCGATTTGAAATCGGGCAAGGTCCACTGGAAGCAGCGAATCGGCGGCAACTACTCCAGTTCGCTCGTGCGTGCCAACGACAAGATCTATTGTTCGAGCATGGACGGCGAAGTCGTGGTGCTGGCCGCCGAAAAGGAATTCAAGGAACTGGGACGCACGTCGCTGGGCGAGGGAATCCGT
>JANMLE010000991.1:0-4617 GCA_031372385.1 Planctomycetota bacterium
GGCGACTATGATGGCACGAGGAACCTGAAGCGTCAGTCTTGAAGTTGCGCTCACTTCGTGTTGGTAGCTGAATTCGCAAGAATTCAGACGACTCCGGTTCGATTCCTCAAATCTGAATTCTTGCGAATTCAGCTACCAACACACGACATCCGTACTGCGCAACTTGAAAACTCTCGCTTTGGGTTCGTCTTACCATCCTGACTCACAACATCGCCGCGACGAACCCGGAACCTTCATGCCAGGCACTGACAACTCGGAACGGATCGCCATTGTAGGCGTGGGGGGCATCTTTCCCGGCGCGCCGGATCTGGCGACGTTCTGGAAGCACATCGCCGCGGGGGTCGATGCGGGACGGCGCGTTCCGCCGGGACGCTGGTATCTGTCACCCGAGACGGCGTACGCGCCGTGGCCGCCCCAGCCCGATCGGGTCTATTCGACATGGGGCTGTTACATCGAAGACTTTTCGCTCGATGCGAGTGGTCTTGATCTCGAACCGAACCTGCTGTCGCGGCTGGATCCGATGTTTCATCTCGGTCTGCACGCGGCGCGAGCGGCCTACCGCGATGCGCGGCGGCTGGGTGGAGTCAATCATTCGCGCGTCGGGGTGATCTTGGGGAACATCGCGCTGCCGACCGAATCGACATCGGCAATCTGTCGCGACATCCTCGGCCGGACCTTTCTGGAGAAGTTGATTGATGCGGCGGCGACAGCGGCCAAACACCGGGCCGATCCGGACAACTCGTCGGACACGCGGACGTCAACACTCGCCGATCCCGAAGTCGTCGCCGCGCTCAAGGCGAGTCTGCGACGCAGCGACTGGCATCCGCTGAACAGGTTCGCGGCGGGATTGCCGTCGAGCCTGATCGCGCAGGGACTGGGTCTCGGCGGAATCGCCTTCACACTCGATGCGGCGTGCGCCTCGTCGCTGTACTCGCTGAAGTTCGCCGCCGAAGAGCTGCTCGCCCACCGCGCGGATGCGATGCTGGCGGGCGGCATGTCGCGACCGGATTGCCAATACACGCAGATGGGATTTGCGCAGCTTCAGGCACTGTCGCGTCGCGGTTGCTGCGCGCCGCTCAGTGCCGAAGCCGATGGTCTCGTCGTCGGTGAGGGTGCCGGTGTCTTCGTCCTCAAGCGGCTCCGCGATGCGCTGACCAGCGGCGATCACATTTACGGAGTCATCGCGGGGATCGGTCTGTCGAACGACCGCGGTGCGAACTTGCTCGCCCCGCATTCGGAAGGCCAACTCCGCGCGATGCGGTCCGCCTACGAACAGGCGGACTGGAAGCCGAGTGATGTCGACTTGATCGAATGCCACGCGACCGGCACTCCGGTCGGCGACGCCGTGGAAATCGAGAGCCTGCACCAACTCTGGCAGTATGAATCCGCTCAGCCCCGCCAGTGCGTGATCGGCGGTGTGAAGTCGAACGTCGGACACCTGCTGACCGGTGCCGGTGCCGCGGGCTTGATGAAAGTCCTCTTTGCATTGAAGCACCACACGCTGCCGCCGACGGCGAATTACGCGCGTGCCGCCGAACGGCTCACCATACCGGACAGCCCGTTTCGCGTTCTCGGACAGGCGGAACCGTGGGCTTCGCGAGGCGACGGCTCGCCGCGCCGCGCGACGATCAACGCCTTCGGCTTCGGCGGCATCAACGCGCATGTGCTGATTGAAGAGTGGGCGCGAAACGCAGGAGCCGCAACGCGGTCCTCTCTTGTCCCCTCGCCCCTCCCGGTCTTTCCAGAAACGAACACCGCGGGGGAGAGGGTTAGGGTGAGGGGGCCGAGTGGCGAGAACGCTTTCAACACATCATCGAGTTCGATCGAAGAAAGAACCCCTCACCCTAGCCCTCTCCCCTCCAAGGCGAGGGGCGAGGGGACAGGAGAAGAGTCCGTTGCAGTCGCCATTGTGGGACTCAACTCGCACTTCAGTTCTTTGGGCTCGATGCAGTCCGTTCAAGACAACGACTTTCAAGGCCAGCCGCTCGAAGGGACGGAACTCAATTGGTGGGGCGTCGAGCAATCCGACTGGTTCCGCCGCGAAATGCAGTCCGACGACACCGGCCTTGTGCCGACTCAATTTGCGAAACCGACCGGCCGCGGAATCGCCGAGGTCCGCCTGCCGATGGGCCAGTTCCGCATCCCGCCGCTCGAAATGCAGGACATGCTGCCGCAGCAGCAACTGATGCTGAAGGTGGCGGCGAAGGCGTTGGAGGAGTCGAGAGTTGAGAGTCGAGAGTCGAGTGCCAGAAGCGACGGGGAGCATACGTCCGGGGATTCTCCGGCACTCGACACTCGACACTCGACACTCGACCCCACACGCACCGGCGTCTTCATCGGGATCGAACTTGATCCCAACACAACGAACTTTCACCTGAGATGGTCCATCGAACAAGACGCTCCGCGCTGGGCCGCGATGCTCGGCCTTGACCTTTCACCTGATGAATTGGCCGAGTGGACGAAGCAACTCAAGGACGCGGCCGGGCCGCCGCTCACACCGAACCGCGTGATGGGCAACCTCGGCGGGATCGTCGCCAGCCGGTTGGCCCGCGAGTTCGATGTCGGTGGCCCGAGCTTTACGATCTCGTGCGGCGGCGATTCCGGTGGCATCGCGTTTGATTTGGCGGTCGGTGCGCTGCAACGCGGCGAGTTGGATCGAGCCATCGTCGGCGCGGCGGATCTTCCGTGCGACGTGCGGCTGATGTTGTCTTCGGATGAAACGTCGGTTCCGGACGGAGCGATTGCGTTCGTCCTCCAGCGATCGGAAGACGCCCGGCGGCAAGGCCGTTTCGTGCGCGATGCGACAGCGTCGCGCCATCGATTGCTGACTCGAAACGACTCGCCGCGGAACGGACCGTTGACGGCGTTTCAATCTCTGCCCGCCACGCATTCACTCTTGGGACCGTTGCCATTCCTCTTCAAGTCGGTGGCGTCATTGCGATCGCGTACACCGCTGTGGCCATCGGGGCGGTTGGCGTTCGTCTTCCCCGGCTCGGGGAACGCCTTCGTGGGGATGGGCCGCGAGTTACTGGCCGCATTCCCCGAGATCCTGGATCGTCAGTCGGCCGAGAACCAGCGCCTGCGCGATCAGTACCGCCCCGACCTCATCTGGGAAGGAGCCTCGACCGCCGCGCTGTTGGAGAATCACAAGGCGATGATTTTCGGGCAGGTCGCCATCGGGACGGCGATCTGCGACTTGCTCGCACTGTGTGGCGTGAATCCAACCGCCAGCATCGGGTACAGCCTCGGTGAGTCATCCGCGTTGTTCGGACTGCGCGCGTGGACTGACCGTGACGGGATGCTGCAGCGGATGGAAGAGTCGCCGCTGTTCGGCAGCGATCTCGTCGCGCCGTTCGATGCCGCACGGCAGGCTTGGGGAACACCCGCGAGCGAGTCTGTTGAATGGGTCTCCGGCGTGATCGACCGTTCGGCGGAAGCGATTCGCGCAGCGGTCGCGACTCTTGTCCCCTCTCCCCCGTCTTCGGGGGAGAGGGCTAGGGTGAGGGGGCTGATTGGTCTGTACGCCATCGATACCGCAGACGAACTCTCCGAAGAAAGAACCCCTCACCCTAACCCTCTCCCCTCCAAGGCGAGGGGCGAGGGGACAGGAGAAGACTCTGTTCGGCGAGTCTATCTGCTCATCGTCAACACGCCGACGCAATGCGTGATCGGCGGAGACCGGGCGCAGGTCGAGCAACTGGTGCGTGACATGGGGGCGACGTTCAGGCCGCTCGCCGCGCCCAGCACCGTCCACTGCGAAGTCCTGCGTGAGGTCGAGGCGGCGTATCGCGAACTGCATCTGATGCGGACGACGCCTCCCGCCGGGATCGACTTCTACAGCACGGCGTGGGGTCGCAAGTACAACCTGTCTCGCGAATCCGCCGCCGAAGCGATCGTGGCCCAGGCCGTCGACACGATCGACTTTTCCCGCGTGATCGAGCAGGCGTATGCCGACGGGGTGCGAGTCTTCGTGGAGATCGGTCCGGGTTCGTCCTGCACGAAGATGATCGACGACATCCTCGTTGACCGCCCGCACTTCGCGCGGGCCGCCCTGCCGGTGACGTCGCGACCGGTCGAAGCGTTCTGCGAACTGCTCGCCGCGTTGATCGCCGAACGAGTCCCCGTCGATCTGTCGTACTTGTATGGACAACACGCCCTCGATGCCGGACACCAAACACAGCAGCCGCCATCGCCGCGCGACGTGGTGACACGAGTCGGCGGCCTCCCCTTCGAGATCCCCGCGCCGCCCGGTGGCTGGCGTACAAGGTCGCTGCCTTTAATGAGCGGCACGGCGCTAGCCGCCGGTGACGTGTTATCGGCCCAGCGAGGACCGGCGGCTAGCGCCGTGCCGCTCACGGATTCACCGCCAAAGCCAGTGACATTCGGCTGTCGCTTCCAGACGCTTCCTGTCCCGACGTCGGGTCAAGGCGACGACGTGAGCCGCTCACTGTTGCCACATTCCGACATCGAATGTCCCCTCAACCTTTGGGATCAGTTTCAACTCATGACCGATCACCGCACGCAAGCTCATGAATCGTTTCTGCGGTTGTCCGCCAAGTTCGAACAACTGGCTGCGGAACAACTCGCACTGCTGGCGCGAGCAGGAGCGACCGCTCC
>JANMLE010001094.1:0-1243 GCA_031372385.1 Planctomycetota bacterium
CGCACCCCCTTGGCCTTGGCCGCCTGATACATTTCGGCCGCTTCGGTGTAGCTCACGCCGAGCGGCTTTTCGCACATGACATGCTGGCCCCCTTCAATGCACGCTAGGGCGATGTCACGGTGCGTGAAGTTCGGGGTCGCGATGATGACTGCGTCGATATCGCGATCGGCGGCGATTTCCTCGTACTTCGTCGTGTACTTCGCCGGTCCCCATTCCTTCTTGCGCTGGTCGAGCAACTGTTCGTTGGGGTCGCAGACGGCCGCCAGTTCACAGCGGGGATCGAGTTTGATTCCCGGCACATGATGGAAGTCGGACACCAGCCCCGCACCAATGATCGCGATCCGCACCGTCTCGTTGGCCATCTCTGTTTTGTCTTCTGTCTCGTGTGAATCGATCGGTTCCCGCGTCGCCGCCGACGCCGGGGCGGGATTGTTTCAAAGCGACGCCGAGTTTGCAAACGGCGGCTCGCGAACGGTGCCGGTCGATGGCAGTCCTTTCCGGCCAGACTTCGCAGTGAGTCGGTTTGAGTGGCACGCCCTGAGTCTTCGAAGGGCGTGGATTGAGGCGCAGCGTAATTCCCACGCCCTTCGAAGACTCAGGGCGTGCCACACGAGTTCCGTTTTCAAATTGACACACGACCTGCGGCTTCGCAGACTTCCGTTGGCAATCCGTGTGCAGTACGTTCGAGCCGTCCGGAACATCCACGTTTTGGGAGCCGCCAATGAACGTCGTCCTTCGATCGGCCACTGTCGCTTTGTGTTTGATGGGGAGTTTGGTTCCAGCCGCCGAACCATTCCAAGTGGGGGCCGCGACCAGCAACATCACTCCTTCCATCGGGGCCGAAATCATCGGCGGATTCGTGCCGTATCCGTCCAAGCACATCCATGACGAATTGCACGCCCGCTGCCTCGTGCTCGACGACGGCAAGACCAAGCTGGCCCTGGTCGTGTGCGATCTACTCGGGATTCACCGCGTCGTCAGCGACGAGGCCCGCCGGTTGATCGCCGAGCAGAGTGGCATCGCGCGTGAGAACGTGATGATCAGCGCGACGCACACGCACTCGGCCAGCAGCGCTCTCGGCCAAGACCGGCTGCGTCCCGAACAGTCGGTCGATGACTACCAGAAGTTTGTCGCCCGGCGGATTGCCGACGGAGTCGCCCGGGCTCTCACCAATCGCCGCCCGGCGCAGATTGCGTTTGGAACAGTTGACGTCCCGGAACACCTCTTCAACCGGCGGTGGCAC
>JANMLE010001119.1:0-1646 GCA_031372385.1 Planctomycetota bacterium
ACGTGCTGCGTGGTTCGACGGGCGACGTTGTTGAGCTCTTCGATGGCTGCGGACGGGCGGTTTCGGCCGAGATCACGTCGGTTCGCAGACGCGATGTCGAACTGCGAATCATCGCCGCGCGGCGGGAAGAGCGGCCCGCGCGCGAGATCATTCTCGGCACGGCGGTTCCAAAGGGGGACCGGTTCGACTGGCTCATCGAGAAGGCGACGGAACTCGGCGTGACGAAGATCGTGCCGCTGGTCACCGCGCGCAGCGTCGTCGATCCCCGCGACAGCAAGCTCGACAAACTGCGGCAGACGGTGATCGCCGCCTGCAAGCAATCGGGCCGCAATCACCTGCTCGAACTGTCACCGGTCACCGCGTGGAGCGACTTCGTGAAGGGCGATCTCGCCGGCCACCCGAGTTTCATCGCGCATCCGGGACCGGATGCCGCGCCGATGACTTCGTCGCTGTTGACCGGACACGCAACCATCGTTTTCGCCATCGGTCCCGAAGGGGGCTTCACCGACGAAGAGGTTGCGCTGGCCGTCGCACACGGAGCGAAACCAATCAGCCTCGGTCCGCTCACGCTGAGAATCGAGACTGCGGCATTGGCGATGGCCTCGCTGAACGCGGTGTCATCGGCCGTCGGTCATGCCGCACGCGGCCCAGACGGAATCGTTTAACCCTGAGCCAACGGCGAAGGGATCGGGTGCCAGCGCCCGATGCGTGTGCCAACCGTGCCAGCGGAGACGGACGCTGTTGCCCGCTCCGCCGTCACCGTTGGCTCAGGGTTAAACGGCTCATCAATGAACGCCGAAGTAGTCCCGGTAAACACTCGGCGGCGAAAGACGCACAGCCCCCAAGTCGATCTGCGATGTGAAAGGTGGCCGGTCGCGTCAATGTTCGGGCCGCGTCAATGCTCGACCAGCGGCAGTTCCTTGCCGCGCGTGCAGACTCCGAACAGGAAGAACGCAGCCGACATTAACAGGTAGCCGATCGCCGTGTCCCACGAACGATACGTCATCGCCGCGTCCGTCGCGGGCTGGGTGAACGCGAACAGGAAGTCGACGCCATTGCCACTCAACTGGTAGGTGTGCGTCAGACCCGCGACGGCGCAGAACGCCCCCACCAGCGACCAAACCCCCGCGGTGATGAACCGTCGGTCGATCAGGAACGCCGAGATCGACGCCAGGATCATGCAGGTGAAGATGTACCCCTGCTGCAACGAGATCATGCCGTGCAGAACGAAGTCGCTCACATTGGCCCGCGAATCCTGCTCGATCAACGATTGAATCGTCTTGCCGTCCGCCTTGATGAACGCCCCCTGTGCCACGGTGAAGCCCCAGGCGGCGATCGCCGGAAACAACCCGATGGCGACCGCGGGAGCATGCTCGCGCGGGACGGCGGAAAACGCCGGCGCCGTGATGATGATGCCGATCCACAGCACGATCGCGATGCCGGACTCCATCGGAATCAGGCTGTTGATCAGGCTGATGGCTCCCGTCAGACAGATCGCGGTGACCACGATCCCGTTGAGCGTCGAATATCCGGCCCGAGCGCCCAGCGCCTTCCAGCCGGGGTGCCCGATGTAGATCGTCGTGGGAAAGCAACTGCCGAACAACGCCGCCGAGATCGTGCCGATCCCGTTGGCCGCCAGCGATGAC
>JANMLE010001146.1:0-10025 GCA_031372385.1 Planctomycetota bacterium
CCGCATGGCCCGTTCGCCGCGCGTGGTGAGCCGCCGACGCAGGTCGGCGCCCAGGCCGCTCAGCCGCGAGCCGGTCAACGAGAGCAGCCGTTCGCGTTGCCGGCCGATCCACAGGTCCAGGATCAGGTCGCGCACGCGCGGTTGTTTCTCGCCTTGCAGCCGATGCACCTCGCGATGCAGATTGGTGAGCTGCGTGCCGTCGAGAGCCTGCAATTGCGGGCTGGATTTCAGCCATTGTTCGATGTCACCCGACAGCACCTGATGCCGGATCGAAGTCATCGCCGCGTCGACATCGGTGGCGGTCGCGAGTACCCGCTCGATGAGGGTGCGCAGTGACGCCGGAAACTCGGCGAGCATCGATCGAATCCGCAGAACTTCGCCGAGCGAATCGAGGCGGTCCGCGAGCGATTGCAGTTCACCCGTCATCGACTCGCCGCGACAAACACGCTGCAACGCATCGCGCAGCCAGTCCTCGCGAAACAGATTCGACGCGGTCAGTTCCAGCCGCAACTCTTCGAGAACTTCAGCCCGCGGCGCAGACGATTCCAGTGCCGCGATGAAGGCGTGGTCGCCATCGATCAACGTCGTGCGGACTCGTTCGGACAACGAGGTCAAACCGGAGAGATGGTCGCAGTCGTGCAGCACCTGAGTCAGCAGGTCGATCCGATCCCAGTTCTGCCGCAGTGCGTCGTCGTCCAATGGCTTCGTCGGCGAATCGGAGGCAGTCGACTCGTTGCGGCCCGCTGTTCGCGTTGCCTTCTGGCGTTCGCCCTTGCGGGCCCCTTTCTTGCCGTTGTTCTTGCGGGCGACTGACTCGACGCGGTCCGTGAGTTCCGTGACGGTCATCTGCACGATCAACCTCGCGGTGACGCCATTCAGGAAGTTGAGCAGACGCTCGGCCGACGGCTTGCCCGGCGGCAACCCATACGCTCGCAGGACGGCGTTGACACGGGCGCGCACCCCAAAGGCCAGCCACGAGTACCAGGCATCACAGACCGAGAGGTACGCTTCCAGCGCGCCGATCTGCGCGGAGATGCTCGCGGCCGAGGGATTGCTGCCACTGAAGATCATGCGGAGTTCGAGATCGAGCGGACTGGACTCAATCACGTCGCGGGCGACGCTGGCGTCGACGATCCGTTGCCGCGCGTTTTCGATTTCTGCAGCAGGCGCGTCGACCCAGCTTCGTCGCATGGCGGGATCGATTTCTTCCAGGCAATCCCTCAGTCGCGAGGCCAGTTCCTGCCGGGCGGTGAGCTGCCGGGAGAAACTGGTCGGCGCGGATGGAGACTGCTCGGCGTCGACGGTGCTGGCGAAGTCGTCCGGCAGTTCGAATGCCGGAATGACATCGTTGCGGGTTCGGTCGAGATCCAACGCGGCGGCGACGATGGCGGCCATGTCTTCACGGATCTGCGACGCGGGGCGTGACAGGAACGTGGAGAGCGACATCCCGACGCACTCTTTCCACGGATGAGCGGCCAGACGGATCTCGATCGCGCGGCTGACGATGTCGCGCACTTCGGGCAGTTGGGCATCAAACCGTTCGACGTTGACCGGGTCGGGGGCCGGTTGAGTTTCGACCGGCGCGGCCCGTGAACGTCGACCGGAACGAGGCGGTGAAGTCGCGGAGTTGGTGGCGGCACCATTGGCGGCGGGAGTTGAGGCTGCTCCGTCGCGCGGACTTGTCATCGTGGTGTCCAGCAGCGGTAGCGCCGTTTCAAGCCACTCCCCCATCCGCTGGTGAAAGGAAACATGACGCTCCGGGTCCGGCGACATCACCAGCGTCCATGCCTTGGCCAGAGTGTCATGCGACTTTTGCAATTGCCGGTCCAGCGTTTTCAGTTGCGACTCCGCCCGATTGCCGACCGACGTGCTCGACAACCCTTCCAACTGTTCGCGCACCTGCTTGTACAGGTTGCGCTGATCGTGCTGGGGATCGTGGATCAAGGCGCAGAGCGAGCCCAAACCAATGTGTTCGAGTCGCCGGGCGACGACATCCAACGCCGTCCGTTTGTCGCAGACCATCAGCACCCGTTCACCGCGGGCCAGGTGGTCGCCGATGATGTTGGTGATCGTCTGACTCTTGCCGGTTCCCGGCGGCCCGTGAATGACGAGTCCCTGACATTCACGCGCCAGCCGCACCGCGCGCGACTGGCACGGATCGGCGACTGACACGAGGCGTTCGGTTTCGAACGAGCGGGGAGAAGCCTGGAGGCTGGAGACCGGAGGTATGACTCTGGTGTCTGGAAGTTGGAGGCTTGAGTCCTGAGGATTGGCATCGACGGGCTCTTGCTGATCTTCTCCTGCCTCCTGCCTCCTGACTCCTGACTCCTCACCCAACAGCGCATTCGCCGAGAGAAAGCTCTGCACCGGGCCGTGCAGGGACGCGGGATCGATGACCATCGCCTGCATGTCGCGGAGCAGTCCCTGGTTGTTCATGGGAAACAGGCCGAGTACCGCCGCGGCAACGATCTCCGCCTTCGGGTTCTCGTCATCGGTTCGCGGCGCGGCACGCAATTCGGTCAACGAGTCCGCTGTGAAGTCGCACGGCGGCAGATGCAGCGCGGCGGCGACACGGCGGACCAAGTCGGCCACTTCGTCCCACGGATTGAGACTTGTGGACGTGCCTGCCGTTGCGGTGTCGGGTGATTCGGTGTCGGGTGATTCGGCTTCAGGGTCACATGACGATTCGGTGGAGGACGCGACGATTGACTCGGGTGCCGGCTCGGAGTCCGGCGCTGGTTCCTGCGTCGGTTCAAGTGGTGCGAGGCTCGGTGCTGTGGCGTCTGCCGCGCGGTGCCCATTGGCATCCGCTGACTCGGGGAGAATCTGCTGACCGGTCTGGCGTTCCAACCACGCGAAGAGCGCCTCGTTGGGGACGAGGAAGTCGGCACCGTCGTGCAGTCCCTCAATCGCGATGACGGGATTGAGTCCCGCGCGCAGTTCGAGCGAAACCGGAATGAACGCGATCGGGGCCAGCAGCCGTTTCGTGCTCCCCGCCGCCGACTTCAAGGAGCCCGCCGAACCGGGCGGAAGACTGAGTAACGGGAAGCCGACGTGCAGCACGTGGACTCCGGTGTCCTGCTCATATTCTCGCGCGTCTTCGGCCAAGCCGCGCAGCTTGGTGAGCAATCCCTGCTGCGCGGCCCATTCGTCCCGCTGCCGCTGTTCCTCGGGCGAAAGCACCTCGTCCGCAGCGTCACCCTTCGCGGGTTGTTCCGTGGCTGAGGATTTGGTCGAGGTCGCGCTCCCCGTGGCCGGACGCTTCTTGGGCAGCGCGGGCTTGCCGACAGTTTTGGGCACGGAGACTCGCGCCTGCAACTTCGCGGCCTGACCGTCCGACAGCAACTGTCGCAGCGCGTCCGCCGGACTCACATCCTGCAGCTTGGCAAACTGCGTCCAGTCGATGCGCTGTCGGCTCGAATGCGGCCGGCAATTTAAGTTCGGCCCGCTCGTTAGCCCGGCAAACAGCCGGTCGAGCATCTTCGTGAGGATGATGTTTGGGGTGGAGGGCATGGGTGAGACGGGGGAGGTGAGGAGGTCATTTGTCATTTGTCATTTGTCATTGGCTATCGGCTATCGGCTATTGGCTATCGGGTGCCCTTTGGCTTTCGGCGGCGAGACGTCTTGAGTTGGGTGAGGTTGACGGCACCGCAGAGTTCCGGCTGGCCGCCGCAGCAGTCTTCGAACAGGAAGCCGACCAGCGACGTCATGGCGGCGGTGTCCAGCGAATAGAAGATCGACCGCCCTTCCCGGCGGTCCAAGATCAGCCCGGCGGTGGCGAGCTCCTTCAGGTGGAACGACAGCGTGGCCGCCGGCAATTCCAACTGTTCCGCAATCATTCCCGCCGGCATTCCCTGCTCACCGCATTTGGCCAGCAGTCGAAAGACCCGCAGCCGCGATTCATGCGCGAGTGCCGCCAGCGCGCGGATGGCTTGAGGTTCCTTCATGCTTCCACTATTCTCGAAATGTCGAAACGAATCTGATCCGGACTGTGACGTGCGGATTGTACTGACGTTCTGGGAGACGACAACGTGTCACCTGAGTTCTTTCCGGCGGTCCGGAAGTATGTGGACGAGCGGATCGCCGAATTCGGTCTGATCACCGACCTGCGGAAGCAGCAGTTGCGGGAGATCACGAACTACGTTCAGCGCTGCCGCCGTGTTCATCAGCCGGCGCGGCTGACGTTCATCTGCACCCACAATTCACGGCGCAGCCACCTGTCGCAGATCTGGGCGGCCGTGGCCGCGGACCAGTATGGCATCGACGGAGTCGAGACGTTCTCGGGGGGGACGGAAGCGACCGCGTTCGCTCCGCAGGCGATCACCGCCATCGAGCGTGCCGGGTTCATGGTCACGACGCCGCCCGACCAAAGAAATCCCCGACACGAGGTCCGCTACCAGGAGTCAGGCCGCGCGCTGGTCTGCTTCTCGAAGGTCTATCACGCCGCGCCAAATCCGAGCGGTGACTTTTGCGCGGTGATGACGTGTACGCACGCCGATTCGAATTGCCCCGTTGTCCACGGCGCTTCAGTTCGCGTGGCCATTCCGTTCGACGACCCCAAAACGGCCGATGGCAGTGCCGTCGAGGCGGCCACATATGAAGAGCGCTGCCGACAGATCGCCCGCGAAATGTTGTTCGCCTTTTCCGAGATTCAGTAGTTCCAAGTTCGCTGTGGACCGTAGCTGAATTCGCAAGAATTCAGCCGACGTTCGCGACCGTCTGAACTCTTGCGAGTTCAGCGACGGTGCGAACTTTGATCGGCCGAGATTGAAAGCTGAGACATGTCATCACCCTGCCGCAGGCAGTTGTCGTTCTTGGATCGGTTCCTCACGGTGTGGATCTTCGCCGCCATGCTGGCCGGGGTGGCGGCCGGCTATTCCGTGCCGGGGTTGGATGGCGTGATCAACTCGCTGAACTGGGGGACCACGAACGTCCCGATCGCGATCGGTCTGATCCTGATGATGTATCCGCCGCTGGCGAAGGTGCGGTACGAGGAACTCGGGCGGGTCTTTCGCAATGGGAAGATTCTCGCGCTGTCACTCGTGCAGAACTGGCTGATCGGACCGGTGCTGATGTTCGGTCTGGCGATCACGTTCCTGCATGATTCACCGGGATACATGACCGGGCTGATCCTGATCGGCCTGGCCCGGTGCATCGCGATGGTCATCGTCTGGAACGAACTGGCGGAGGGGGACCGCGAGTACGCCGCCGGACTGGTCGCGTTCAACAGCGTCTTCCAAGTGTTGTTCTTCAGCGTCTACGCTTGGGTTTTCATCACGCTGTTGCCTCCGCTGTTCGGCCTGCACGGGAGCACCGTGGAGATCAGCATCCGCGAGATTGCCCTGAGCGTGTTCATCTACCTGGGCATTCCCTTCTTGGCGGGCATGGCGACCCGGTTCGTGTTGCTGAGACGGTTCGGTCGCGAGTGGTACGAACAGCGGTTCATTCCCGCGATCAGCCCGCTGACGCTGATCGCGCTGCTGTTCACGATCGTGGTGATGTTCAGCCTGAAGGGGAGCCTGATCGTGCAGATTCCGTTCGATGTCCTGCGGATCGCGCTGCCGCTGCTGATCTATTTCGTCGTGATGTTCCTGGTCAGCTTCTGGATGGGCTGGCTGATCGGCGCCGATTACTCGAAGACGGCGACCATCGCGTTCACGGCGGCGAGCAACAATTTCGAACTGGCGATCGCTGTGGCGGTGGCGGTGTTCGGCATCAACTCGCAGGCCGCGTTCGCCGCCGTGATCGGTCCGCTGGTCGAGGTTCCCGTCCTGATCGGACTGGTCAACGTGGCGTTCTTCCTGCGGCGGCGCTGGTTTGCGAACGATGCGCGGCTAACCTGACTGTGCATCTCTCACATCCGGGAGTTCGCCATCACTTCATCGGTGTTCATCTTTCTGCCTCTCTCTTTCTGTCTCCCTGCCTTGGCGGTGCCGGAAGAAGGAGACAGAAAGAGAGAGGCAGAAAAATCATTGAATCGCGTCGGCCACTCTCAGACGTAGCGGACGCACAGCTCCTAACTGGCAGGCGTCGACACCACCACTTGCCGCGCCGGTGCCAATCCGGGTGGCAGTGAATAAATCTCCGGGTGCAGCGTGTGGGCCAGCAGTTCCAGGCTGTCGACCAGTCGCGGGCCGGGGCGGCTGAAGTAGGCGTTGCCGTCGATGACGAAGACCTGGTTCTTTCGAACGCAGGTCAGGTCGCCGAAGCCGGGATATTGCGTGAGCAAGGGGATGTCGAGCATCGTCCGTTCGACGTTGAATCCGCAGCAGGCGACGATCAGGAACTCGGGATCGAATTGGACGATCTCCTCCCACTCGATCGTGCGTGAGCGCTCGCGCTCGCGGCCGATCCCTTCGATGCCACCCGCGAGGCGGACCAATTCCGGAGACCAGTGGCCGGAGGAGAACGGGGGATCGATCCACTCCAGCAGCACGACGCGCGGACGGTCGCTCAGACTCTGGTTCAATCGCGCGACGCGGTCGACGCGCGCCTGAAGCGCCGCGACAACTTCGGCCGCTCGGCCCGGTATCCCCGCCGCCTCACCGACTAACCGGATGCCGTCAAAGACTTCGGACAGCCGCGTCGGTTCGAGATTGACGACGCGCGGATGGCTGGGGAGCGCGCAGGCGGCGGCTGTCACTTCAGCCACAGCCACGGCACAGACGTCGCACAGCGCCTGCGTCACCAGCAGATCGGGCTGAAGCTGCTCCAACGTCGGCATGTCGAGCGTGTACAGCGCCTGTTGCATCCTCAGTTGCGAGCGCACCAACTCATCGATTTCGCGGCTGGTGGCCTCGTGCGGAATCAACGTGCGAGTGACCTTGGGGAGCGTCAGCACGAACGGCGGATAATCGCATTCGTGAGTCACCCCGACCAGGCTGTCGCCCAGTCCCAACTGACAAACGATCTCGGTCGCACTCGGCAGCAGCGAAACAATCTTCACACGATGATTCCCCTGAGTTGCACCGCAGAGTGCGCAATGTCACGGAACAGGATGTCTGAACATGCGTGCCAGCCCGGATGATTCATGTCCCTTGAAGGAGCCCGCCGTTCGTCGCGGAATTCGCAGGAATTCAGCGGAACATCGGACCATGATCTGAGTGGCGATCCGAGAAGGGGTCGGGAGTCTTTTTCATGCCGCACGTCGTCGCTGACAATCGTTCAAATCTCGGCATTGCGGCATGAAAAAGACTCCCGACCCCCTCGCAATGGCAGCCTTCCGGACAGCCTCTGAGTGGCGATCCGCTCGGTCCGTGGTCACTCGGCTTTCACGCGCACGCCGATCTTGGCGAGTTCCGCGATCTGCGCCTTGCTGCCATCGGTCAGCGGATTGCCGGCCAGGTACAGGTTCCAGTACGGGGCGAAGCGTCGTTCTCCGGCCGCGTCCTTCTTGGCCATTTCGACCAGCGGCGACAGGTCGGTCAACTGATTCCGTTCGAGGAACGTGTACCGCAGTTCGGTCATCTCTTTTAGGGCCGAAACGTCCTTCAGTTGGTTGTCCTTCAGGTCCAGACGTTCCAGCCAGCGCAGCGACTTCAACGGCGTCACGTCAGCCAGCTTGTTCTTTTCGAGATACACCGCGTAGAGCTTGGGAAGCTCGGCCAGCGGTGCGACCGAATCGATCTGGTTGCGGCTCAGATACAGGGCGCCCAGGGCCTTCAACGTCGCGAAGCCGTCGATCTTCTGGATCTGGTTGTCTTCCAGTTGCAAGTATTGGAGCTTGACCAATGCTCCCAGCGGCGCGACGTCGACGATCTGGTTCTTGGCAAGATCGAGCGACTGGATGTTGACGCATTCGGCCAGCGGTTTGACATCCTTGATCTTGTTGCCGGTCAGGCGGACTTCGGCCAGGTTGCGGCATTTCTCCAACCCTGTCAGATTCTCGATGCCGCGGTTGGGGGCCTTCAGGAAATAGATCGTGGCGACGTCTTCATCGGTGATCTTCTTCGACTTGTCCGTCTTGTCGATCTGCTTCTGCTTGAGGATCTCGCGGATCACCGTGTCGAGATTGGCATCGGGAAACTCAACGTCACCCGCCAGCAGGGGCGCGGCGCAGCAGACGGAGAACATCAGGACCAGGCAGGTTGTCCATCGCGGCATTTCGTCTGTCTCCAGCAACTCATTCGGGGAGGGAAGATCGCGGCCCGATCGAATCCGGGCCGGTTGGGATCGCGTACGCGCCGCCACTGTACCGGCGGCAGGAAGCCGTTCTCAAGTCCGGCGGGATTTCAGCGCGAGATCGAAGTCGGTCTGTCGCACGACAGGGCGGCTTCTACGGTGACGGATTCGTTTCGAAGATTCAGTGCAAAGTGAGAAGTGTTCAGTGCAAAGTGCAAAGTGAAAGAGAGACAACGACACATCCAAACACGAACCGACACCCCGGCCGTCCATGGCTGCCGTGCCGCCGGTGCCGTGCCGCCGGTGCTGTGACGGCCTGACATTTTGCACTTTGCACTGATCACTTCTCACTTTGCACTCAACTCATTCACGTGAACCGACAACGTAGACTTAATCGCGAGCGAGCAGCGCCTGATATCCGCCATCGCTGGGCTGTCCCGGCAGAAACAGTTCCTCTTGGACCAAGCGCATGTTTGGACGGCGGGACAGGACTCGCGCGACCAGTTGGTTGTTCTCTTCGGGTTCGATGCTGCAGGTCGAATAGACGAGGCGGCCGTTCGGCGCCAATCGATCGAGCGCGACGTTCAGCAACCGCTCTTGAACGTGGTTCAACTCGGTGATCCCCTCCGGAGTGATGCGCCAGCGCGCTTCCGGCCGCTTCCCCAGCACTCCCGTATTCGAACAGGGGACGTCGACTAGGATGGCATCGAACGGACCATCCGGAAGCTGCGAACCGTCTTCGCCGATCAGTTGCGTCTCGACGATGTCGGCACCCAGACGGGCGCGGTTCTCTTCGACGAGTTGCAATCGTTCGGGTCGAACGTCGGTGGCGAGGATTCGACCGGTGTTGTTCATCAGTTCGGCCAGATGGCACGTCTTGCCGCCCGGTGCCGCACAGATGTCCCACACGCTTTGCCCCGCTTGCGGAGCCAGTCGCAGCGCGGCTTGCATGGCCGACAGATCTTGGACGGCGAACCACCCCTCTTCGTAGCCCGGCAGCCGATCGATCTGCGAGGCCCCGTCGAGTGCCACGGCATCGAAGTCCTCCACTTGTTGGGCGGTGATGCCCGCTTGGTGAAGCTCGCCCAGCAAGGTTTCACACGTCGTTCGCAGCCTGTTCACCCGCAGGAGAGTCCGTCCGGGCGAATTGAACCACGCTCCCAATCGGAACAGTTCGGCCGCGTCCATCCGCTTGAGCCAGCGCTCGCCGAGCCACACGGGAATGCTGTAGGCATCGGCGAAGTAATGAGCCGGGTCGCGCGCCGGATCGGCGAACACGTCATTGGCGAGTTGACGAAAGCGTCCGTCGGAGACCGGTATCCCGCGCGCTGACGGTTCCGCGGCGAACTCACCGCTGATCAGCCGCGTCGCACCGCGTAGCACGCCATTCACGAAGCCGCTCCAGCGCATCCGCCCCAGTCGTTTCGTCAATTCGACGGTCTCATGCACCGAGGCGTGCTGGGGGACTCCGTCGAGCAGTGCGATTTGATAAACACCCAGCCGCAGAATTGTGAGCAACGGCGGCTCGACTTGATCGAGCGGCCGCGCGACCAAATTGCCCAACAGCGCATCCACTGTGGCGAAACGCCGGACCACACCGCACGCCAGTTCCGTCGCCAGACCCCGTTCGCGCGGCGGCAGGCTCGCGGTGCGGAACAGTCGGTCGAGCACATCGGTCAGCCAAGTCCCCGAGTTCCGGAACTCTTCGAGCGCGACAAACGCGGCCTCGCGCGAGGTCCGCACGGAAAGCATCGGCTGGGCAAAATCATCGTCGAGATCAGAAGCGGGGTTGGGCACGCGAAATCCATCTGTAGAACTGGTTCGTTTGTCGTGGCCACGCGGCCCCCTTGGTGAGCCGGGCGGCGTCAGCCCCCGGACTCTTCACTGCACGAGTCCGGGGGCTG
>JANMLE010001153.1:0-2830 GCA_031372385.1 Planctomycetota bacterium
GCCACGTTCCGGGTCGTCGTCTGGCTGAAATTGAGCGTGTCGGTTCCGCCGCCCGCTTCGACGATCGTGTCGGATCCCAACGCCAGGTCGGTGTCAAGCATGTAGCTGTCGTTGCCCGCCCCACCCGTCAGCGTGTTGTTCAGTGTGTTGCCGGTCAGCGTGTCACCGAGCGACCCGCCGATCACATTCTCCATCGTGTTGCCGGCCGACAGCGTCAGCGTCAGCACGGAGTTCACGACCTGGGCCGCCGCATTCGACAGGTCGACCGAGATGGTCCGGGTGGATGTCCCGCTGAAATCGAGTGTGTCGGTCCCGCCACCCGACTCGTTGATCGTGTCGCTGCCCATGCTCGAAATCGGGTCGGTGTCGTACAGGTAGGTGTCGTTGCCCGCACCACCCGTCAGCGTGTCGTTGCCACCGCCGCCGGTGAGGATGTCGTCGTTGAGGCCACCCAGAAGAGACACGGAATTCGTGACCCCGCTCGCCACGACAATGGTGTCGTTGTTGTCACCACCGTCCGCCACCAGGGTCTGGCCCACCTCCAGGCTGTTGATGGTGATCGCATCATTCCCGGCAAGTCCCGAAATGTTGATCGCGGTGACACTTCCCAGAGCGAAGTTGTTACTGACTCCATCGATCACAACCGCCAAGTCACTTCCCGTGGTGACGCTGATCGTGTTCACCGCAGCATCGCCCGTCACGGTGAGCGTGGTCCCGGTCAAGCTCGCGGAACCGGACAGCAACCGACGCTGTTCGAGCCGCTCCACCGCACACACCGGTGACATCGGCCGCCGCACGGGACGCCGCGACTTGGCCGGAGAATTCAGACGATACATCAGCTTGGACAGCCAGTTGGAAGTCAACATTGGAACTCGCTTCTAGTGAAGTCACTCTCAGAGGAATGGCTGGGAATCAGTGCTGCGGTGCCAGTTCCGCAGGCGTGATTCCGGGCACGATGGATGTCAGAACAACTCGATGGACCGAAGGATCGGAGGGGTTGTGTTTGCCCCGCGGACTTTCAACGCCCGCAGGTCGATAGTCATGGACGTACAGGCAAAACTAGTTCGCAATTCGGCGGAGGTCGGCTCTTTCTCGTTTTGCAAATGGATTTCTCCAAATTTTGCAAAACGAGCGCAACGCGGCCCGGTTCGGCGGCCCTCCCGATTCGCGCTCATTTGGATTCGCGCGGAAATCGTCCTGGTCCGCGCGAATCAACAGGAGCGCGAAAAAGTCGGCGCGGGCGACGCCGTGATGCCGTGCCGCCGCACGGAGACTCCGCTCGCGGCGGCCAACTCGAAGAGCCGACCCGGAAGGCGAGCGGTCAGCCGCGCTGCTTGCACTTCAGGAAATACCCCTGCACCTCGGGGACGCAGGTGCGGCCGTTCGGGGCGAGCATCGTGCAGCGGGCCTCGTCCGATTGAGCCCTCAGTACCGCCGCGCGGGTTCTGGCGACGACCCCTTCTTCGACATCCAATTCGATGTCATCGCGGGTCAGTCCGAAACACGCGCACAGCGGTGCGTCGACATCCTTGATCGGGATCAGACCGGGAACCGAAACTCGTGTCACCACGCTGCCGAAGTCATCGTAATAGACGACGGCACACCGGCTGTCCGGACAGAAGTACGCCCGTTCCGCCAAGACCTGGCGAACATCGGCCGCCAACCGCGCGGCGAGCGTCAGCGGCCCAACCGGATGCCCCTGCGAATCACACCGCGGACAACGGCTGTCGACCTGATCCGGCTCGCGAATGAAAGCCTTGTTC
Source organism: Planctomycetota bacterium (assembly GCA_031372385.1). Taxonomy (GTDB): domain Bacteria; phylum Planctomycetota; class Planctomycetia; order Planctomycetales; family Planctomycetaceae; genus Schlesneria. Next base: position 1,764 of record JANMLE010001153.1, read on the forward strand.
ATGGGAGGCTCGCGGATTGGAGAGTGCAAAGTGACAAGTGATCAGTGCAAAGTGCGAACTGAAGGCCGGAAACGTTTCTCTGCCGCTTCACATTTTGCACTTTGCACTGATCACTTGTCACTTTCCACTCGACCGCGACATCCGCCTACTCCAGCCTCAGCCACATCGTCTTCAGGTACTCGCTCTCCGGACAGTTCGTCGCGATCGGGTGGTCGGCCGCCGCGCCGCCCTTCATCAGCACTTGGACGCGCCGGCCCACTTCGGGGGCGTTACAGACGATCTTCGAGAACTCGGCCAAGTCCAGCAGGCCGGAGCAACTGCACGTCAGCAGCAAGCCGTCCGGCGCGACCAGTTGCATGGCCAGACGATTGAAGTCGTAGTACTTCCGCCGCCCTTCTTCGATCTCGTCGCGCGACCGGATCAGCTTGGGGGGATCGAGGACCACGACGTCGTACTTTTTGCCGTTGCGGAGCATGTCGCGGATGTAGGCGAAGGCGTCCGCTTGGACGATGTTCAGCTTCAACCGGTTCAGCTTCGCGTTGTCGCGCGCCAACGCCGCCGCCGATTCGTCGAGCTCCACGCCGGTGACATCGACGGCCCCGCCGAGCTTCAACGCCTGGATGGCAAAGCCCCCCGTGTAACAGCACAGATCCAGCACGCTCTTGCCCGCACAGAACTCGGCGAGCTTCCTGCGGTTGTCGCGCTGGTCGCAATAGAAACCGGTCTTGTGGCCGCCGGTGAAGTCGACGCGGAACTGAGTGTCGAACTCATGAATCGTGGACTTGGCGGGCAGCCCCTCCGATCCGGTCGGGGCAGCCGCGAACCCCTCGTGATCCTGCGATTGCGGGCCGGGTCGCATCACGCCGTGCTTCGTCCCGCACAGCGGTTCGAGCATGCTCAGAATCGCTTCGGCGCGTTGATACATTCCCAGCGAAAAACATTCGGCCACCAGCACGTCGCCGAACCGGTCGACGACCAGTCCGGGGAGTCCGTCGGCTTCCGCATGGACCACTCGGTAGGAATCAGTGACCGCGTCGAGTTTCAGGATCTCGCGCCGCAGGTCGACC
>JANMLE010001168.1:0-1777 GCA_031372385.1 Planctomycetota bacterium
GATCCAACTCGTCGAACTTCTCTCTACTGACACGCCAGTAGCTGCCGGCTGGCGGGCCGTCAATTACGCGCCCGCTCGGCGTTGTGATCGCGTAGCGACCTGCTGCATAGAAGTTCCGAGCGGCGAGATCGCTGAGCAACCACGGGCCGCGTGGGTCGTTGTCGGGGTTCTTGTATCGCGCCTTCATGTCCTCCGTTCGCGGCAACTTGTTTGGCCGCCACGTTGCCGCTTTCTTTGCGTAGATCAGAATGTAGTCGTGGTCTTCGCTGAGATGAATCGCCGTGTTCTTCGGGCTATCCATCTTCTGCCAAATGACCGTCGCCACGAAGTTCTGCGGACCAAAGACCTCATCCATCAGAAATCGCAGACTCGCGACTTCGTTGTCGTCGATGCTGACGAAGATCGCCCCGTCATCGCTGAGGAACTGTCTGAGCAATTGCAGGCGCGGGTACATCATGCAGAGCCATTTGTCGTGGCGGGAAAGGTCTTCGGCCTCGGCTCCGACGACTCGGCCCAGCCACTGCCGAATCTCGGGACTGTTCGTCGCGTCGTTGTAGACCCAGCCTTCGTTTCCCGTGTTGTACGGCGGGTCGATGTAGATGCACTTCACCTGCCCGGCGTAGTACGGCAGCAGCGCCTTCAACGCGACCAGGTTGTCTCCCTGCACCACCAGATTCCCGCTACCGGGATCGCCCACCGATAACGCCTTGTCGCACTTGAGCAGCCGATACGGAACCTCGCGATGATGGTTCCGCACCGCCTGCTTCCCTATCCAATCGAGCGTCGGCATTCGCAAGGCTTTCCAAGAGGTATGATCGCGAGGTGTTCGTACGACAACGAAGCCACGTCTGCCGGGTCGAGTCTTCCAGATGCACCAATCCCGCCGAAGCTCGTCAAGGCGGTGCGCCCCGCCAATCGTTGGCGACACCCTACGCGAAGTACGCTCACATCTCAAACGGGACGCACAGCGCCAGCGGCGGGGGGGCTGGGGTCGAGTCTTCGAGACCCCAGTCTTTCAACTCCATGTTCACCGTGGCTGGGGGCGATAAAGCATCGCTCCCGGCCACGGTCATCATTGCGGCGAGACGATGGACCTGCCACTCATCCGCCGGGGTGTGCTGCTCCTCTGAAGTCAAGTAGGCTGCTAACGGAGGAGATCGGTCACGCTGATTTCCAGTCGCTGCGTCGGCGACAGGTTCCACGCGACGGAATGGCCCGGTCTGCGGATCGTTTGCTGAGCGTACTTCCCCGACGCCGCATCCGGCTGCTCGTAGACTTCGACCTGGGACTCCGGGAGGTTGACGAGCCAATACTGCGGGACTCCCGACCGGTGGCCCGGCTCGCGGCTGCGTGGCCCTGCTTGATGGATCGAACGAAACGGGGCGTGCCACTGCTTCGGAGTCATCGGAGAAGCAGTGCGCGTGGCGAGTCAACACTCCAGTGCCACTGCTTGTCCCAAGGTGGCCAAGCAGTGGCACGCCGTTTCGTCATCACGGATCAAGCCGTCACTCGGAAAAGGTGACTCGGAAAAGGTGTCAGGAACCAAAAACGGCATTCGGTTATCGCGATAGGGCCCGCCCTCGCGGGCAGCCCCCCGCACAGATCCTTACGTGCGGAACTACCGCATACGGCTCTGACCTTGGATAAAGACGAGCGAACCTCACGTTGGGATCGGGATGCAGGATTTTCGGCGTGGGAAGCCAGCGTCTGCAAAGCCGCGAGAACTTGGGCCAGGTCAACCTCCGTCCGCGTTGCGTGCGTCGCCGCAGCACGCGAT
>JANMLE010001185.1:0-2042 GCA_031372385.1 Planctomycetota bacterium
ATCGGCGGCACCTCCACAACCAACCAGAGTGGCAGCGAATAGGCACATCGTGATTCTCATGGAGGGGCTCCGCTTCGTGGAAATAAGTGAAGGGGATTGTCGGAATTCTCGAAGTTGTCCGGCCTACGCCGGAACGTCACCATGCGTCCATTTGCCGTCGATCAGCCGCCAGAGGGAACTGTTCGGGGACTTGTCCGCCAGCGCGGCCGGCAGTCGGTGCGGGCGGACGCCATCGTAGCATTGCAGCATGGCGAAGCGTCGCAACGAGGCCGGGATGCCGACCGCGGTGAAGCCCGGATGTCCGGTCGCGGGGAAGGGGCCGCCGTGATTCATCGCCGCGACGACCGCGACGCCGGTTGGCATCTTGTCGTTCAGCAGACGTCCCACCTTTTGGCGCAGGATCGGGGCGACCTGGTCGTACAGCGCGTCGTCCGAACCATCGGTGGCGGTGTACAGGCAGCCGGTCAGGTTTCCTTCGAGTGCCTGCGTGACCGCGATGAGTTCGCTGTCGGATTCCACGACCACGACCAGCGAGGCGTTGCCGAACGCTTCCGTCTGCAGCGCGGCGGGCGCGGCGATGAACTGCGCTCCCGTGACGCGGAGCAGTGTGTTCTGGCAGCAATACCCGGCACCGCCGCCACTGGCGCCGCCGGTCACCACGCTCGCTCCATGCGCGGCGAGTGTTCGCAATCCGGATTCCAGGTGAGTCAACACGCTCGGGCCGAGCAGCGTGCCGACCGGTGCGGCTTGGAATCGTTCGGCGACCTGGCGAATCCACTCCTCGGTCTCGGCACCGGACTTCACCACGATCAAGCCGGGATTCGTGCAGAACTGTCCGACACCCATCAGACAACTGGACGCGAACTGCTCGGCGAGCGGACCGCCGCGCTCGCGGATCGCGCCGGGCAGAATGTAAAGCGGATTGATGCTGGAGAGCTCCACGTAGATCGGCTTGCCGACCTTGTCGGCCGCTTCCTTCAACTGCGTTCCCGCGGATCGAGATCCGGTGTAGCCCGACGCGCCGATCAACGGATGAGACACCAGCCGCTTGCCGTCGTCGTGATTGGTGCGATAGATCAACTGGATGAACCCGGCCGGCAGACCGGTTTCAACCGCGGCCAGTTGCGCTTCTTCCGCCAGCAACCGGGTCGTTCCGGGGTGTGACGAATGTCCCTTGGCGATGACGGGATTGCCGGCCGCAATGGCGGCGGCGAAGTCGCCTCCCGCGATGCTGTTGAACGCGAATGGGAAGTTGTTGGGTCCGAAGACGACCACCGGTCCGATGGGACGCAGCATCGAACGGATGTTCGGGGCCGAGTCGATCGTGGGCATCGACCACGATCCGTCGCGCGCCGCCTGCGCCGCCTGCCGCAACTGGTTTGACGTGCGCGGCAACTCGGCATCCTTCAACCGCGGCTGGACCGGCAGCGAGGTTTCGAGGTTGGCGATCTCCACCAGTTCGGCGGCGCGGGCATCCATCCGATCGGCGAACCGGTCGAGAAACGGAGCGATCCGGTCACCGGTCCAGTCGCGCACGATGGCGGCGGCGCGCGAGGCCGCTTCGATGGCGCGGACCACTTCGGCCCACGGGCTGATCGGATACTTGTCCGGCAACGCCTCCTTGGTCCGGGGATTGACCGCATGAAACGTCGACGTCCCCACGGAAGTCGTCCACTGCCCGTCGATCAACACCTGTTGCACAGTCATCGTTGCATTCCCCGTGGATTTTCAAAGTGTGGGTGCCGCAGCCCCGGATCAAGCGGCGACATCCTACAGACTCCCGGTACGTCAGGCGATTGATGGCCGGTCTTACTCTGCGCGACATCCTGTGCGACGTTTCGGCGTACGTCGATAGCCGGTCCGCGGGATGGTTTTTCTTTTCCGTCTTTTCAGCCCGGAGGGCGACAGATCGTAGCCCACGGCGCGAGCCGTGGGTTGAGTTGTACAGTTTCCACCCTAGCCCGGAGGGCGACACTTCATTGGGACTCGAACGTAATTCGATGTGTCGCCCTCCGGGCTGATTGAGACTGCGGCCATGTCCC
>JANMLE010001186.1:0-1256 GCA_031372385.1 Planctomycetota bacterium
TTCAACAGGGCGACGGCCCGCGGCTTTTCACCGTTGTTCGAGCAGGAGACGGCCAGATAGCTGAGGGCGTGAAACCGGTCCGGCCGCAGCGGATACTTTTGCAGGTACTGGTTGACGAGCGGTTCGAGTTCATTCGGCTTGGCGGCGGCGTGATACAGGCGGTAGATCAGGTAGTAGTGCGTCAACTGGTCGTCGCGGATGGCCCGCGCCTGTTGCAGACTTTGCGCGGCGTTGGCCTGCTGTCCAATGTTGCCGTTGTTCTCGGCCATCAACAAGTGCAGTTGACGCTGCGATTCCGGGTCTCCCGCCAATCCCTTCTGAAACAGCTTCGCGCCGAGCGCGGTGCTCTTGGCCCACAGTCCAATCCGGCGGTATTCGTAGAACGCCTGGGCACCGACTTGCCGACTGAATTCACCGACCGGCAGCCGATCCACCAACTCTTCGCCAACCACGGCAGCCAGAGTGATGGACTCAGGGGAACCGATCGCGCTGAACAATTGCATGGCGGCCACGCCGTAACGCCGGCCGATCTCGCTGGCCCCCTGGCGTTGCCAGACCGCCCGGCACGCTTCGGCGGACTTCAAACGGTCTTCCTGCTGCTGGAGTGAATCGGCGAGGCGGATCTCCAGCGCGGGAGTCTCGGCGGCGGTCGGGTATCGGCTGATGAACTGCCGGATTGTCGCGCAAAGATCCTTGTTGCGCGAGAGTCCCTCTTGCGCGTCGATCAGTTTCAGCATCGTCGCCGCGTGACGGGGATCGGTGGGATGCGACGCGACGAACTGCTGCGCGACACGCACCAGTCCGAACAGGCGGCCATCGCGGTGGTACAGATCGGCCAGCTTGACCATCGCCGCGGCCGCTTCGGGCGATGAGTCCTTGAACTTGCCCAACTCGGCTTCCAGCACCGCCGCCTGCTGGCCGACTTCATCCACGACCGGGGCCGGTTGCTGCGCCCACGCAGAAGTGGAAACCAGCGTCATCAGCCCGACGAGAAGAATGCGAGATCGTGTCATGGTCGTGGTTCCGAATGAATCAATGTTCCGAATGAATTCGGACTGTGGATGTCAACAGGCAGGGGAACGGGCGGGGCGACGGTCGGACCGACATGCAGCTCGACCGGAATCAACGGGTGTCATTTTTCAGACTTGGCCAGCGCGTCCGAGATCTTCTTGGCGTCGGCGGCCAGCGGGCTTTCGGGGAATTCGCTGATCAACTGTTCAAACCGCCGCTGGGCTTCGGCCTTGCGGTCCATGCGG
>JANMLE010001192.1:0-4699 GCA_031372385.1 Planctomycetota bacterium
CCGGATGCTGCTGTCCGGCGTCATGGGAAAGGCCCAGGTGCGCAGCACATAGATCCCGTCGGCGGGGGCGGTGAAGGCCAACTGCGGATCGAAGCCCTGGTCGTCCTCGTTCTGTTCGAGCACGAAGCCATTCGGCCCGAGGATCTGCAGCACGGCGTCCTGAGGCGAACCGAGGATCCGGTTGGCCATCAGCGAGGCGACCAGCACCTGTCCCTTGCGCAGCGGCACGGCGAACGAATCCGCGTCGCCGCTCTTGCCGTGCTGGCCGTGTACCACCACGGGCAAGTCCAGCGGCTGTGCCTTTTCCACGTCATCGTTGGGTTCGACTTCGTTGATCTCGGGGCAGATTCCGATGACGAAGGGCCGCAGCGCCGAGGCCCCGTCGTCGTTGAAGAACCGCAGCCAGCAGAGACCCGGTTCCACCTGCGGAGCGACCTTCACGGTGACCGGCCCCGGCTTCTCGGGCAGCGTCACGGTGACTCCCGGTTGTGAACACCAGACGTGACCGGCTCCGTCACCCAGCTTGCCCTGGATCGTGACAGTCACGGACGCGCCGCGCTGCGCGCCTGCGGGGAACAGTGACGTGACGTCCGGCGGTGCCGCATCCGCGCCGCTGGCAAGCGTCAGCAGCAATCCCAGTCCCCCGATGATCGACTTTCGAGTCACAATCGCCTCCATCCTGTCCCTTCGTTTAACCCGGAGCCATCGGCGACGGGGTGGTGGCATAATCACTTTGTGACTGAATCCACACCGCCCGGCATCGTCCCCACCTTCCGCCACGGCCAGCGCGGTGGGGCCAGCAGGAACGACCCCGCGACCAGCATTCCAAACGCGGTGTAGATCACCGTGAACATCCACGGCGGCGCGTCATAGAAGATCAGATCATGGACGAGGTTGGCAAGGAAGGCACCGCGGTAGGTTTCCTGTCCGGCCAAATCACGAAGCTGCTGTTCCCAGACCGTCAGCGGGCAGGTGATGCCGGCCCACGCCTCGCCGACGACAATCACGATCATCGCCAAATGCCCGCCGCGCAACCAGAAGTTCCTCACCCACCGGTGCCGCAGTGCGATCCCCAACCAAATGGCGGGCAGACCGAGCACCACCACCGCGACGTAAGCCATGTGCGCGATGACGACACCATCAGCGGCGATGCGGTACAGGAGTGCCATGCCTGAAAGGACTCGGCCCGCCGTCCGGTTATTCCCGCTTCAAACTCCGTTTCTCAAACCGGCCGACGGGGAATCCGTCGCGGTACGAGATGACGAATTCGCCCCCCGACGTCGGATAGCGCACGTCCTCGCGCCGCTCAAAGTCGGTCGGTCCCGCGCGGAGCAGGGCGTGGGCTCCGCCGGGTTCGAGATACTTCCCCGCTACTTCGAGCACGATCCGGGTCCGGTTCCCCAAGGCATGTCCCGTGGTGGTGAACGTCGTGCCGTCAACGCGATCCTTGGTGATGAAGTGCGGTTCGACATCAAGCTTCGCCTGTCGCATGTTGGCGACCATCTCGACCGCGTGCGGGTATGTGACGGTGTCGTCGACGCCGTGAACGACCAGGATGCGGCTGGTCGGCCCCAAACGTTTCATCGCCGCCAAGTGGTCCGGGTGTCCGACGAACCGCAGTTCCTGTTCATCGGGCGACAGATGATTGGGACTTACCGGATCGCGGCTCCAGCGCGCGTTCAAGCCGCCGTTGCCGGGGAGTTTGAACGCGATCTCATCGCTGAGCTTCTTCATGCCGCACATGTCGATCACACAGGCGAACGTGCGCGGCGCCAGCTTGTTCGCCATCAACGTGACGTTGCCTCCCCCGGAACCGCCGGTGCAGTAGATCCGCCCGTCGGCAAACGGTCGCTCGGCAAGCTTCAGTTGCGACGTCACCCAGGACAGCGCCCGCAGCGCATCCAGGGCTTGCAGGTATCCGAAGTCATACGGTTCCGGACCCTCAATCGAATCCTTTGGGCCGCTCTGCAGATAGTTCACGCACAGCGCCACCACGTTCAATCGCCGGGCCAGTTCCTGCGGATTGGCCGTGCCGTCGCAGTCCTTGCCGCCCCAGTTGTGCAGCGTCAGCATCACACCCGTTTGGGGCGTGACACTGGCGAGATTCCCCGCCGGATAATGCACGAGCACCCGGACCGTGCGCGGTCCGGGCCGCTGCGGCCACTCCTGCGCTGGAATCTCCGCCTCGCCGTTCCGTTCGGGCAGCCCCGGCCAAGCCTGCGCCGCGACAAGTCGCGGTTGGATCAACAGGACTGCCGTCACGACCATCAGTCCGACAACGTGAGTGAGAGAGATTTGAAATCGGAGATTTGAGGGTTGAATCATGGGACCGTTCCTGATGCGGTCGAACCGCGCGCGACCTCGAATGACACGGTGCGGCATTGCCCGCAACCCAAATGAAAAAGTGTGACCACAGATTTCACGGATGGGCACAGATAAGACGAAGAGTGAACGAGTGAGTAAGACGAAGCGGGAACGAGTGAGTAAGTCGAAGCGGGAACGAGTGAGCGTCGTGTCTTCTTGTCCCCTCTCCCCCGTCTTCGGGGGAGAGGGCTAGGGTGAGGGGGCCGAGAGTCTGAACGATGTGCCATTGAAACTCTTCGCGGCGCGCGAAGAAACGAAACGTCAGTAGTACGCTGCCACGTTTAGCCCCAACGCCAACGGCGTGGGCGCGGATGGGGCGTGAACCGTGGATCGCACGCACGCCGATGGCGTGGCGGCTAAACGTCTCACAGTCGCGGGTTGCCCGGCTTGTTCGGTGCGTCCCAGCCGTTGGCACCCTTCACCTTGACCTTGCGTGAGTACACGCGGTCGCCGCAGGTGCAGACGAGCAGGTCGAAGTTCGGGCCGCCGAACGTCAGGTTCGACACCTTGCCGTTTGGAGTGGGAATGATGCAGTTGACGCGGCCGGGCTGGTCGCAGACTTGCAGGCCCATCCGTGTCGCGACCCAGACGCGACCGTCGCGGTCGGTGCGGATGCCGTCGGGACCGGCGTCCTCAGCCGTGTCGGGTTCGTGCAAATGAAAATACTTCTGCTTGTGGGCCAGCGAGCCGTCTGGCTGAATCTGATAGCTGTAGACCCAGTGCGTCCGGCTGTCGGCCACATACAGCAGCGACTGGTCCGGCGAGCAACAGAGGCCGTTGGCGAACTTCAGTCCCGAGTCGACGATCTTCTTCTCACCCTTCGGCGACACGTACCAGACGTGGCTTTCGGGAGCGACGAACGGAGCCGTGGCGAACAGGCTGCCGTCGTGGCGGACAACGATGTCGTTTCCTTTGAAGCCCTCGGCGAACACGGTCGATGTCCCCGTGGCATCCCAGGCCAGCACCTGTTCGGTCGCTCCGGCATTCGCATACAGCCGCCCGTCGGGACCGAAGGCTTGACCGTCACCGCGCTTCGAGTCCGCGAGGAACTCAGTCACCTTGCCGTCGAGTCCCAGCTTGTACGTCTTACTCGCACCGACGTCGTTGTAGAAGACCTCGCCCTGCGCATTGACCGACGGTCCCTCGGTGAACTTGTAGCCTTCGCCGACCAGCTTCCAGCCCTCGCCGGGAATTAGGATGTCCTGCAGTTGCGACGAACCCTTGCCGACGCCGACCGGTTGCGGCCAGTCCTTCCACAGCCAGCGCATGGCGTCGGGAAACAGTTCCGTGGCGTGCTTGCCGTCGTGGCCCCCCTCGCCCCAGTTGTGATCGACCTCATATCCGGCGAATGCGAGCGATCGTTCCATCGCGAGATTGCTGATCCACCAGTCACCGCCGTAGATGTTCTGGTCCTTGCTGCCGTCTTCGAGAAAGATGCGGATCGGCTTCGGCTCGTACTTGCGGATCAGCGTCGAGTAGTTGTGTCCACCGCGCAGACCGACATACGTGCCGATCGCGCTGAACACGCGGCGGAAGGCGTCGGGCCGTTCCCACGCGGCGGTGAAGGCACAGATCGCGCCGCTGCTGGCTCCGCCGATCGCGCGGTCGTTCCCATCCTTGGACAGCTTGATCGCGCGGCCATCGGCGGCGGTTTTCGTTTCGACTGTCGGCAACAACTCGTCGAGCAGAAACCGGGCGTAGGCATCACCGAGACCGTCGTATTCAAAGCTCCGGTTGAACCGCGGCAGTGCCTGATCCGAGACCGCCTTGACGACACCGGGGGTCACGAAGACGCCGATCGTGACCGGCATCTCCTTCTTGTGGATCAACTGGTCGAACACGGCCGGCGCGTTGTACTGCACGCCGTCCTGGTTGACATACACGCAAGCGGGCTGGGCGGGATCGTATTGTTTGGGAATGTAGATCGAAACCTCGCGCGTCGTCCCCGGAAAGATCTTGCTCTGGTCGAACGTGAACTTGACCAACTCCCCCTTCGGCACCGCGGCCTCATCGGCCGCGAAGAGTAGCGGGGACGACGTGAGACAAACGACAGACAACCACACGGCAAATCGCGGCGAACACAGAGACACAGCGTTGGTCCTTCCTTCGGGGGCATGCGGGGACAGAGGTGAGGGCGGCCATCATAGCCGCGATGGGTGTCAATCCAAACGAAGTGTCACGACCGTCGCAGGGCCATCGGGAAATTGAAGATGGATCATCTGTGATGTCGAGCCGCGCCCGTGAGGAAGCGGTATTTCGGCCAAATCATCCGCTTCCTTACGGGCGCGGCTCGAATTGACTTCACCCATCGTCAAAAAGGCGATGGCCCGGCTCC
>JANMLE010001259.1:0-3237 GCA_031372385.1 Planctomycetota bacterium
GCCAGCAGGCTGCGCGATGTCGATCCGCCGGAATGCGGTCGGTCGTCGTGGAGGTCGTCAGCGGTCATCCGGATGCCGCCTTTCGTCTGCGTTGCGTCACGACGATCACTGCGGCGCTGATGATGAGCAACAGCGATGAGATGGTCCCCATGATCAGGAAGGCCCCGCGCAGGCCCGCTTGTGTGTTGTCGATCTCGCGGTCGAGCGGCCTGACAATTTTGAGGACGCCCACCACGTCTCCCTCCTTCCAGTCCTTCTTGGGACTGCGGCTGTCGGGATGGTTGTGGCAACCGATGCAGCTCTTCTCCATGTGACGGGCGCTGTAATAGAGGAGCTTTCGGCGACCGTCGTCCGCCACAAACTCCGAGTATTCCGACACCGGATCGTCATTTGGTTTGGCGTGTGTTTCCAGCCATTGCAAGGCGTCCCGATCGGACTTGTCCTGTGGCCCGCCGTCCTTGCGAGAGGGCCACGGATAACGGCTGAACACACGGACCTCCATGCCGGGATTGCGGCGGCTGATGCGCTCGCCGAGATCGATCGCAAACGTCGCCGGCAACGGCAGGGCGGGGTGAACGTTCCGGTAGTTTTCAGTAATGGCGACACCGCTGATCTTCGGATCAACATCTGAAATCTCGTCGCTGTAGAACCGCCACACCTCATCGAGCATCTTCGTTTCGAGGCGCGCACTTTCGAGGGCCGTTTGCCGGACGAAGAACTCCGACAGGCTCGACAGATACGACATCCCGGCGACCGACCCCACAATCACAGCCACCAGCACGCTGACCGCCAGCGGATACCGGCGGCACCAGCGCAGCATTCGTTCGTTGTATCCCATCGGTCGGGCAAGAATCGGCTGGCCCTGCATGTACCGCCGCAAATCGTCGGCCATGTCCCGAGCGGACTGATAGCGCCGCGAAGGGGCTTTGCTCATCGCCTTCAGACAGATGACCTCCAGGTCGCGCGGCAGGTTGGGCTTCACGGCGCGCGGTGGACGCGGGTCGTCTTCCAACACCTGCAACAGCAACAGACGACGGTTGCCGTGGAACGGGCGCTCCCCCGTCAGCAACTCGTAGAGGACGACGCCGAGGCTGTAGATGTCGCTGCGGGCATCGACTTGGTGCGATGTCCCCGCGGCCTGCTCGGGAGACATATACGCTGGTGTTCCCAACACACGACCGTCGGAGGTCATCGTCTGCTCGCCCGCGTCGCGCTTGGCCAGTCCGAAGTCCATGACGTGAGCCCGCTGCTGCCGGTCGAGAATGATGTTCGATGGTTTGACATCGCGATGCACGACCCCCTGTTCGTGGGCGTAATGCAGTGCGTCGGCCAACTCGCTTGCGATGGAAGCCGCCTGTTGAGGGGCGAGCGATCCCTCCTTCAGCCGCTCTTCCAGCGTCACTCCATCGATGTGCTCGCACACCAGAAACCAGACGTGGTCTTCCGTCTGGCCGGCCTCATACAGCGAGACGATCGACGGATGCTTGAGTTGCGCCGCGCTGCGGGCCTCGCGCAAAAACCGCTCCGCCTCTTCCTTCGACGCGAGGCTTCCCGCACGTTGCACCTTGAGTGCGACGACTCGTTCGAGTCGCGGATCCCACGCCTTGAACACGTAGCCGAACGAGCCGACTCCCAATTCCGACCGCAACTCAAACCGGTCGAGCCGTACGCCCCCCTCCAGCAGCCGGCGCGCGAGATCACGCCCGGCATCGGCGGCAATTCGCGAGCCGATCCGACCCGACCGCGAAACGCTGGCGATGACTGCCTCAGCCAGCGGCTCCCCATCCAACGTGCCCCCGTTCGTCGGTTCCACCTGCGAAGATGTTCGGAGCCTTCCAAGTTGGCTCACGAGTTGGTCTGCCGATTGGTCGAGTTTCTCCAACTGTTTCTGGCAGTCCTCGCAACCCTCGACATGCCGTGCGATGACTTCGAACCGCGCGGAATCCCCGAGGCCAAGGGCCAACTTACGAAGTTGTTCCGAGTCAGGGCACAAATGTTCCGTCACGACAGTTCCCGCGTGTTTTAGATTGGAGGATGGAGCACTCGAAATACGGTGGAACGCCCTGTGGTTCGTATACCTCGCGCGGCCCAAAGTGAGACGTTTTCGTTTAACCGCTACGCCAACGGCGTGCGCGCAAATAACGGTTCACTCCCGCTTGCGCGCACGCCGCTGGCGTAGCGGTTAAACGTCTCAGGTAAGGCCGCGCGACATATAGTAACCCGCAACCGTGACAACCGGGCGCGTGTCCAAGGACGAAACGTCGGTGGGACACTTTCTGGTAGCCGCATTCAGCCTTGCTTGCGGCGTGGCGTCAAGCCGGGACGGTTGCCGCCACGCAAACAAGCCACACTCGTTTTCCTCGACACTCCCACAATTCGCGTTGAAAAATACGTCGTCGTGTAACGCTCCGACGTTCTAGGAATCAAGCCGCTCGATCGACCCAAGTTGATCGACATCATTCGCATCGTTCCCCCAAGTCCCCTTGAACGGAGAATCTCATGGCTCCCTCCACTCGTCGCGCGTTTCTTTCCGATGTTGGACGCGGCATGCTCGCCGCCGGCCTGGGTGCGTCCCTGGCCAACGATCTGGGGTTTTCCACCGCGTTTGCGGCGGCGGGGGCGGATTCGATCCCGCTCGGTGAGTATGCCGCCCTGGTGGAATTGATGCGGAACACACCCGCCGACAAGCTGCAGCCGCTGTTGGCGCAGAAGATTCAAAAGGGTGAGGTGGATCTCAAAAAACTGGTGGCGGCCGGAGCCCTGGCCAATGCGGTGACGTTCGGCGGCTGTGACTATGTCGGCTTCCACACCGCGATGGCGATGTTGCCGGCGCTCGAAATGAGCCGGTCGCTGACGAGCGGTCGCGAACCGTTGCCGGTGCTGAAGGTTCTGTACCGCAACGCGCAGCAGATCCAGAACGTCGGCGGTGCGTCGCACACGGAACTGGCCGCGATCCACGCGGCCGAGCATGCCGCTGAAGGCGACTTGGGAATCCAGATCCGCGATGCCTGTCGCAAGCCGGACATGAAGCTGGGCGAATCCCTGTTGGCGACGGTGGGCGATTCGCCGCTGGCCGCCTTCAACGCGTTGCAGCCTGCCATGCAGGATGACATGGACGTCCACCGGTTCGTGTTCGCCCACCGGACGTACGGGCTGGTCGGGTTGCTCGGCAAGGAATACTCGTATTCGCTGCTGCGCCAGTGCGTGCGGTACTGTGCCAATACCGAGCGGAATCGG
>JANMLE010001263.1:0-6806 GCA_031372385.1 Planctomycetota bacterium
TACGCTGAACCAGGCGCCACACGAGGCCGCCAGACTTTGCCGGGTCTGACATTGTCGTATCATGGACTCGCCACCATTTCCGCTGAAACTCAGGATCTGCCGACGCTACTGTTTTTCTCGGAGGACTGGTGCTGTCGCCCACCAAGTATCAGGATTACCTACTCCGCGTCGGAAACGTTCGTGAGGATGTTATCAAAAAAAACTCGCGCGTCCAATCAAGTTGATCCAACTTCCCAATTGGCAAGCCGTTGAGGCGGCTGTGTGACGTGCCCAACCGAGAGTCACCGAAAAGAAACCCGGTTGAAATCCACAATCCACGTGCTGAACGGAGATTACAGCAATGAACCCGGCGTCACCGATCGATCTGTCCGGAAAAGTTGCCGCCGTCACGGGAGGCGAGAGCGGGATCGGTCGAGCCACGGCCCACCGTCTCGCCGAAGCCGGCGCGCGAGTATTTGTCTGCGACCGAAGTCCGAACGACGCCAATCGGCCGGAGTTTGAACGTCTGGGAATCGTATCTCGCAAATGCGATGTCCGCTCGCTGCCGGAGTTGGAATCTTGGATTCAAGGCGTTGTCGAGCGGGGGGGACGGCTCGACATTCTCGTCAACAACGCCGGAATCGGTATGACCAAGCAGATCGACAGTGTGACCGAGCAGGACTGGGACGATTGCCTGGGGATCAACCTGAAGGCGGCGTTTTTCGGGTGCAAGTGCGCCATCCCGTATCTACGCCAGACGGGTGGTGGCTCGATCATCAACACGGCCAGCAATGCCGGAATCCTGCCCCGAGCGCACGATCCCGTGTACTCGATCAGCAAACAAGCACTGGTCGGCCTGACGAAAAGTCTTGCGCTCTGCCATTCCGTGGATCGCATCCGGATCAACGCCGTCTGCCCAGGGCCGGTGGGCGACACTGGCATGATGAACGCCGACCTCGCCCGCGCCATCGACGTCGAAGCCACACGCCAGCAGTTCATCGCCGCCAGTCCGCTGGCCCGTGCCCACCGACGGATGATCACCCCCGAAGAGGTTGCCGAAGCGATCCTGTTCCTGGCCAGCGATGCCGCTGCGATGGTGACCGGCACCTTGATTGCCATTGATGGCGGGAAATCACTCGGGGTGCCGCCTCAGCGGTAGATCACTGATTGTCAGTCCCACATCACGGCGTTCTCGGTTCAGTCACCGGCGGCGGACTGAGTCGCTTGGCGGCTTGGACCAGGTCGAGGAAATCGCGACGTCGACCGTTCACGTCGATCCCTTTCGCTCCCTGGGCGGTCTCGTAGAGATCTTCCAGAGTCCACTGACCCTTGAACTGCGAGTGCTTCAGGTGCATGCCGAAGGAGGCGACGGAGGCCGCCCACAAGAAGTCCGGGGAGGGAACGATCTTCTTGCCGGCGATGTCGTCCACCACGTAGTCGACCGTCTTCACACTCGTGTCGGCGGTCGGTTGCTTGTACCGCAGTTTGACCGTGAACAGGTCGTCGGCCGATTCGGCGGGAATGTTGGCTTTGACGGGTTCGTCGGCCGGCGCGGGTTCCTTGGACGCATTGCCGTACTTCAGCGGATCGACGACCTGAGCCTTCGGCCACAGGCCGCGCGGCACGATTTCATAGAGAGCCGTCACCGTGTGACCGGCTCCGATTTCACCGGCGTCCTTCGTGTCGTCGTTGAAATCGCGGGCGGCGAGGGCGCGGTTTTCGTAGCCGATCAGGCGATATGCTCCCACCGTCAGCGGATTGAATTCGAGTTGGATCTTCACGTCCTTGGCCACCGTGTACAGCGTGCCGGTCAGTTCTTCGTTGAAGACGCGGCGGGCTTCCTTGAGGTCGTCGATGTAGCCGTAGTGCCCGTTCCCTTTGTCGGCCAACTTCTCCAGCTTGGCGTCCTTCAGGTTCCCCATGCCGAAGCCGAAGATGCTCAGGAAGACTTTGCTCTTGGCCTGGTGCTGGATCAGTTGCACCAGTTGGTCATCGCTGCTGACGCCGACGTTGAAGTCGCCGTCGGTGCAGAGGATCACGCGGTTTTCCCCTTCGCCGTTGAAGTGGCGCAGCGCTTCTTCGTAGGCCAGGTTGATCCCGGCCGCCCCGTTGGTCGAACCGCCGGCTTGCAGGGCTTCGATCGACTGCATGATCCGCACCTGATCGCTGCCCGGGGTCGAGGCGAGCTTCACTCCGGCATCACCGGCATAGGTGACGATCGCGATCCGATCCCGTTCGTTCAGTTCTTCGGCCAGCATCGTCATCGCCTGTTTGACGAGCGGCAGTTTGTTCGCGGCCTGCATCGAACCGGAGACGTCGAGCAGAAACACGAGGTTCGTCGGCGGGCGTTTCGACTTGTCGATGGTGCGCGCCTGCAGCGCGATCCGAGCCAGATAATGCCCGCGTTGCCACGGGCAAGGGGCGGCATCGGCTGTGACAGAGAAGGGCTCGCCC
Organism: Planctomycetota bacterium; assembly: GCA_031372385.1. Taxonomy (GTDB): domain Bacteria; phylum Planctomycetota; class Planctomycetia; order Planctomycetales; family Planctomycetaceae; genus Schlesneria. Next base: position 2,434 of record JANMLE010001263.1, read on the forward strand.
TCCTTCGGTCGCGGGTAATCGTAGGTGAAGTAGTTGACCATCTCCTCGATCCGCACGGCCTCGGCGGGTGGCAACTGACCCTGCGTGAGGAACCGCCGGACGTTCGAGTACGAGGCGGAATCGACGTCGATCGAGAAGGTCGACAACGGTGCGTCGGTGGGGGTGAGGAACTTGTTCTCGGCAATGGTGTCATACACTTCGCTGTTGGTTCTCTCACGCGAGTCCGTCTTCTCGCCGGGAGCGTACTGTTGCGGATACGTGACTGTCGCTGAGTTCGGGTAGCTTGCACGAGGATCGGCACCAGCTACGCGAGAACCGTTCGGTGGAGTCGCAACGGGCGGCAACCCTGCGAGGTGGCCGGGGGCTTCGGCCGGGGCGTTTCTCTTGACTCTCGTCAGTCGGTCCTCGACCTCGATAAACTTCGCCTTTGGCTTGGCCTTCTCGTCACCGGCAACTCCGGAGTCTGGCTTCTGGTTCGGTCGACCGACATTCGGACGCGACGCCGGTGCGACATCGAACGAGCGAAAATCAGTCGGCGCGGGATTCGTGGACGATGTCACCGACGGCAACCCGGCCTTCCACAACTCGATGTTCGAATCGGAGAGAGCATCATGCTTCTGAGGTTTACCCCCTTCTTTGCCCCCGAGCTTGTCTCCTTCGCGCAGTTCGTTCTTTGAGAACGGATCGGCATCAAGGGGTTCGCGGCCCAATGAAGTGTCACCGAACTTCCGCATCCCGGGAGCGGTCTCAGCGGACAACGGACCGGCCGCATGCGTCGAAGTTGCGAGAGTAGCGTGATACCCACCTGCGGATGGGCGATCGTCTTCGCTGTATTCGACGGAGGTCGGCCGTGTCGTCCCTTGGATTCTCGCTTGAGAGAGAGCCTCCGACGCGCGATGGCTTGTTGGGCCAAACGAGTAGCTCACGAATCCGATCGCCACGACCGCTCCCGCGGCGATTTCCGCACCCACGATGGACCAGCGGCGAATTCGTTGGCGGCGAACGGTATCGACCGTGACTGGCATCGGCTGCGCTGCCGCCGCCTGTTTGAGCAACGACTGATGTTGCTCCGTTGTCAGCGATGGCTTCGATTCAGTCGCCAGTTCGGAACGAAGCATCTTCGCCAGACTTTGAAGTTCGGCCAATTCGTTCTGCATTTCCGGCGACGACGCCAGCAGTTGCTCGACCTCGGCCCGCGCTGAGTCGTCGAGTTCTCCGAAGGCATAGGCGGTCAGGCGGTCATCGTTGGAATCGAAGGCTGGCGTCGTCATGGGAATCTCCCCGTTGGAGGGCATCAGGACTGTTGGTTGTTGATGGACGTTGATCGAACACGGGTCGCGGAATCGCCGCGCGCGTTCGTTCACAAGTTGAAAATCACGAGCGATCTATTCGCTGTCTTTCATCAGGGCTCGCAGACGCTTCAGGCCGGCGTGGAGCAGGAACCCGACGTTGGAAATGCTGTGTCCGGTGATCCCGGCGATTTCGCGATAGGTCAGTTCGTCTTGAAACTTCAGACGGATCACTTCCTGCTGGTTGGCGGGCAGGGCCTCCAACAGGTTGAGCAGCCGGGAAGTCGTCTCGCGCAGGGCGAGCAATTCGGGCGGCCCGGCTCCACCGGGCAGCGTGAGCAGGTCCAAGTCCGAGGCGACCGACATGCGTTGCTCCTTTCGATGAACATCCAATGCCCGATTGCGGCAGACGTGAAACAACCACCGCGCCAGGTGTCCTTCCAGCGCGGCCCGATCCTCGCGGCACACCCGCAGGAACGTCTCCTGCACCACGTCTTGGGCCAGTTCCAAATTCCCGGTGATTCGCTGGGCATACCTCAACAACGGCCCTTCGTACTGATCGAGGATTGATTGCAGCCAAGCGGCGGAACCCGGGCTGCCGTCACTACGATGGACCACTTCAGAAGTCTCGATCGGTGCGTGCGCCGACTCCACGAGGGACTCGCGCAGCACCATTCGAGTTGTCGCCGGACTGGTCATCCTCGTCTCCGAGGTCAATTCACCGATCTGGCCTTAATGACGCACGACCGGCGGATTCATTAGACGAATTCCTGGAAACATCTGACAAAGTCGTCGATGCCCCACGCGGCCTGGTGTGAGACGTTTAGCCCCAACGCCAACGGCGTGGGAGCGAATGCGGGCGAACCGTTAATCGCTCCCACGCCGTTGGCGTTGGGGCTAAACGAAAAACTCATCGCGATGCGTTGGCTCCGATGAAGTACAGGCCGGCGTAGACCTTCGGGTCGATCAGCTTTCCGGCGGTGACCTGGCCTGCGAGCCATTTCTTGATCGTCCGCAGTTTGGGTGTCTGGACTTCGATCTGCTCGTGCTCGACTCCGCCGCCGGCGTTGACTCGCGTGACTCCGCGGGCGAGGAAGTAGGAAACGATTTCCGACGTCAATCCGGGTGATGAAGGGCAGTCTGCCAGATGCTCCAGTGTGGCGGCGTGAAAGCCCGTTTCCTCGACGAGTTCCCGCATGGCCGAGACCGCCGCCGCCTCGTCCTCCTGTCCCTGGATGTCGCCGCTCAGTCCCGCCGGCAAGTCGATCACGCGACATCCGACCGCCGGCCGAAACTGATCCGTCAGCACGAACTCACGATCATCGGTCACGGCCACAACGGCCACCGCGCCGCGCGCGTTGATCCGTTCGGCAATCTCCCACACGCCATCGCGGACCAATTGCAGGAACTTCCCCTTGCCGAGCATTGTGCGAGTCGATTTCGGTTTGGCCATGTTGGGTCCGGGTGGGTAGTGGGTAGTGGGTAGTGGGTAAGCAGACCAAGGGACTGGTCTGTTGAACGTTGATCGACCGACGTCCACTCGGCTCATTGCACATTGTTCATTGCCCGTTTGATCACCACGAGCGTGGAATCATCGTCCGGCGGATTTGGGCCGTGAAATTGTTGTACGGCTGCGCTGACTGCCGCCACGATCCGGGCCGCCGGCTGATCGCAACCGGATCGAACCACGTCCTGCAGACGCTCGACGCCGAACATCGCTCCGTCTGGATCGCGAACTTCGATCACACCGTCCGTCCCCAGGATCAGCAGGTCACCCGCCGCCATCGTCAATCGCGGATTCACCGTTCCGACGCGAATCGATGGAAAGCCCAACGGCAACCGTGTCGCCTCCATCCGCGCGAACGAGCCGCACGCGCGGTTGAAGTGCAGGGCGGGTGCGTGTCCCGCGTTGGCGAACCGGACCTCGTGCGATTCCGGATCGAGCGAGACCAACAGAAACGAGATGAACTTCGACTGCTGGAGATCCGCCGCGATGGACTCGGCAAGCAACTCCACGATCCGGTCAGGGTCGGCGACTGTCCTCGTCAAAACGTGCAGCATGGCCCGCAGCGACGCCATGATGAGCGACGGTCCCATTCCATGTCCGCTGACATCACCCATCACGAAGCAGGTCCGGTCGTCCGTCAGGGACAGCCAGTCGTAGTAGTCTCCGCTCACAAACTCGGCGGGCTGCCACCAGCAGGCCACTTCGTACCCCGCCACGTTGGGCAGCGCGTCCGGCAGAAAGCTGCGCTGAATGCGTCGCGCCATTTCCATCGACTGCTTCAGTTCCTGGCTCCGCAGCGATTCTTCCTGCAACCGCCGCCGTTCCAAAGCCGTGGCGGCATGTGCGGCAAACGCCTGGATCAGTTGCTGGTCGAACTCGTCGAAGTCGCCGTCGCTCTTGTTGAGCAGTTGCAGGACTCCGACGAGGCGCTCGTCGATGTGGGAGATCAGCGGGGTCGCCAGGATGTTGCGGGTCAGATACCCGGTCCGCAGATCAACCGACGAATTCCAGCGGTCGTCATGCCGCGGATCGGACACCTGCGCCAACTGGCGATTCCGCGCGACCCAGCCGCAGATGCCGTGCTCGGTGCCCAGCCGGATTTCGCGAATCTCCAGTTCCGTGACCACACGGGTGTAAAGCTGGTCCTGCCCTTCGTCGAGCAGGAACAGGCTCGCCCGTTCGCAATCGGCGGCATGGCACACGCCGTTCGTCACGATCTGCAGGATGCGAGTCAGGTCGTGTTCCGTGCCCAACTTGAGGGCGACATCGAGCAGGTCTGTCAGCGCGGCGATGCGACGGTCTGTCGCGTCACAGTAGGGGGCGATCTGGGGCATGGGGCGCGTTCCTTCGCAGAATTCGGTCAGTCGCGATTGATAGCACAAGAGTCCGTTACGAGTCTGCGCCGATGGCGGAGACCACCTGACCCGCATCCTGCAGATCGTCACGAACGGCGTGTGCCATGCCGCCGATTGCGAACGGGCCAGCCTGTTCCTGCTCGACGAAGCGCAGAACCAGCTTTACACCCGCGTGGTCACGGAATTGGAGATTCGTGAAATCCGGTTGGGGACTGAGCAGGG
>JANMLE010001272.1:0-4644 GCA_031372385.1 Planctomycetota bacterium
CACAAGTTGTCCGACCGGGTGATGTTGGCGACGTACTCCGAATTCGGCCGGCGAGTCGCCGAGAACGGCAGCCTCGGCACCGATCACGGAGCGGCCTCAATGTTGTTCGCGCTGACACCGACCGGCAAAGCCGGCCTGCACTGCACACATCCCAGCCTGACCGACCTGACCGACGGCGACCTCAAGTTCAACCTCGACTTCCGCTCGGTCTACGCCACGCTGCTCGACAAGTGGCTGGAGATCCCGTCGAAGGGAGTCCTCGGTGGCGAGTTTGAAACGCTGGGGATTGTGTGATCGAGGCGAGGATGGAGACCATGCCGCAGCAAACAAGCCCGGACCATTCTGTGCCGCCAGATCTCCGCTGTTCACGCTGTGGATCGACCACGAGTCATCACGACGAGTTCTGTTCGGTTTGTGGTTACGTGTTGAATCACTCAGCGAACGCGGTTTCGTTGCGGCGAGCGGTCACGACAGTCCTTCTCGCACTCTACCTCCCTTGCCTTCCTGTCTTGGTGATGGTGTCGCAATACGGAGGCATGTTTGAAGCTCTGCGTTGGATGGCAGGTTGGCCAGTCGTGTGGCTTGCGATGGCGATGGACTATCATCCTCGCGCTTGGCTCGGTGTCGGCGGGTTGTTGCTTCCCCTGCTGGCAATGCTCATCTCGTCCGTCGCGTTTGCCAAACAGAATCGGTTGACGTTGTGGCTGACCGCGATGGTGCTCGCTTCATATTCCGTACTCCAAGCACTCGTCTATCTTGTATTGCTTCGGGGCAGTGATTGCTGATTTCGAAGAGGCGTGCTCAGGGTTCGCGATGTGCGTGCAACATTGACGCTATTTGAGCAACTGCATCATCCGTTCACCGCGTGAGACTTCGGGCTGATCACCTGCGGGGGATCGGCCGAGTTGCAGCAGCAGGTGTTCGGCCTGCTCGAACGGGCAGTGCTTTTCCCACTTCGCCGCGAGTCGTTGGAAATCGGGATCGCGCAGGGCGTCGGCCATCGTGGCGTGGCGCTGGAGTTGATGCGCGGGATTCTCGGCGACGATCATCACGCGGCAACGATCGGCCACGTCCAGCCATCCCGCGCGACAGGCTTCCACGCCGGCCAACAACAGGAAGCGGTCCCGCGCCGGGGCTTGTTGTTTCTCGTCGGAGATCACGGCCAATTGCACATAGGCGCACATGGCGAGTTCGTGGTCGGGCATTGGTAGTGGGTGGTGGATAGTGGGTGGTGGATAGGAAGAAGATTCAGTACGGGATTCTGAGGCCGTCGTAGGAGAGTTCGACTCCGGCGGGAAGCCGGGCGTTGGTTTCCGTGTATTCGAGGTAGTGCGAGACGTGGGTCAGGTACGACCGCTTTGGCTTGACCCGGTCGATGACGGCGAGGGCTTGTGAGATCCCAAAGTGCGTGGCGTGCGGTTCGTCGCGCAGGGCGTCGAGGATCAGGACATCCAATCCCTCCAGCAGGGGCCAGCTTTCGTCGGGGATGAAACTGACGTCGGTGCAGAACGCGACGTCGCCAACTCGAAAGCCCAGGACCGGCAGTTTGCCGTGGATCAACCGGATCGGCTGGACTCGCACCCCCAGCAGATCAAACGGGTCCAGCCCGATGCGCCGCAGTTCCAATTGTGGAATGGCACCGTAGTGCATCTCGGGGTCGGGTGTTCCAAAGGCATAGGAGTACGCGGCGCGGATCTGTGTCTCGACGACCTCTTCGCAGTAGAGGGGGATCGGCCGCTTCAGGCGGTAACCGAACAGCCGCAGGTCGTCGAGTCCGAAAATGTGATCGGCGTGACTGTGCGTGTAGACCACCGCGTGAACCATCTCGATCCGCTCGCGCAACAGTTGGATGCGAAGTTCGGGTGACGTGTCGATGAGGAACGTTCCCTCGTCCGTGCGGACGGCGACTCCCGTGCGGGTCCGGTTGTTGCGGGGATTCGTCGACGTGCAGACCGGACAATGACACCCGATGATCGGCACGCCGTGGCTGGTTCCCGTTCCGAGCAGAATCAACTCCCGCGGTGAAGTCTGAAGGACAGTCATCAATAGAACACCGATGGGGATGGCACGTGAGTGACGACGGAATGGCACGGAAGGCCGGGTAACGGCCCGCGGAGTGTACCAAACGATCGGACGAATCCGCAGCCCGAGGCGGCCGTCTGCAGCGCCGTGATTGGCCGATGGGTTTCTAGTCAGGCATGCCCAAAACCCAAGCGACGTCAGCCGGTGGCCGCATCGCCGCGTTGCGCTCTGACACGGAATCATCGTGAAAACACGGGGTTTTCCATGGGCGGCACATTCATGGCACACGCGGCACGCTGGTTGCGACAGCGACCTTCCGTCGAAATGACTTCGACATGGCCGCCCGCACGGATGCCGTCGATTTCAAAGATTGCCGAGCGGTCGATTCCACCAAGGGTAGTTCGGCTGGAGGTGCAGCCGGAGGCGGTCTCACGACCGTCGCTGGACGAGCGCCTGTGCTTCCAGTCGACTACTCTTTTCTTTGGCCCAGTAATGCCTGGAACCCGACATGTCGGGGCTCTTCGTTTAACCCGGAGCCAACGGCGACGGGGGTGAATGCGAGCGCCCCAGGCGTGACAACGACCGCCGTCGCCGTTGGCTCCAGGTTAAACGAAGCGGGCATCTCGGCGGCATTGCGTCTGTTTGGCGACTCGATACTCTTCGCAGATTGTTCCACCCCGAAGAGATGATCTGAGACCACTGCCATGAGTCCCCTCCCTGATGTTTCCCCGTCCGGTCCGTGGCGGGTTCTCAGCCTGGAAAGCCGCAAGGCGGATGAGATGCGGTCGTTGATCGAGCGGCATGGCGGGATTGCCACGGTCGCTCCGTCAATGCGTGAGATCCCATTGGATGAGAACCGCGCCGCACTCGCCTTCGGGGAACAGTTGTTCGCCGGGCAGATCGACGTCGTCGTGTTTCTGACCGGCGTTGGCGCGACCGCGTTGATGGAAACGCTCGGCACGCGCTGGCCGCGCGAGGACATCCTCGCGGCACTGGGTCGCTGCACGATCGTTGTTCGCGGCCCCAAGCCGACTGTGATTCTGCGCGACTGGGGTTTGCGAATCGACCTTCGGGCACCCGAACCCAACACGTGGCATGAACTGCTGGCCACACTGGTCAACGGTGTCTCGTTGGCGGGGAAAACGGTGGCCATTCAGGAGTACGGCAAGCCCAGCGGTGAGCTTTACCGCGAACTCGAACAACTTGGTGCGATCGTTCAAGCCGTGCCCGTCTATCGCTGGGACTTGCCCGAGGATCCCCAACCGCTGCGGGATGCAATTCAACAGACGATTGAAGGCCGCTTCGACGTCATCCTGTTCACGAGCGCCCAGCAGTTCCACAACGTGCTGACGGTCGCGGACGAGACCGGTTCCGCGCCGCTCTGGTTGCAGGCGGCCAATCGGTGCGTCGTGGCCTCGATCGGCCCGACCGCCACGGAAACACTGGCAGAGGGTGGCTTGTCGGTCGATTCGCAGCCGTCGCATCCCAAGATGGGTCCGCTCGTCCGTGAGGCGTTGGCGGCAGCGGGTGAAGTCCTGGCGAGGAAGTCAGGCCACTCCAACCGCGCCACACCTCCCAACAATCCCATCGTCCCCTGACGGGACCGACCGCTGAGTTGCACGATTGCCGCCGCGTGATACGATGCGACCGCTTTCTGTGGGACGTTTTTTACGAAAATCATCCCGGAGATTGCCGGGTCGTACATGGCTCGGAGACGAACGGTCTTTCGAACGCGGGCCGCCTGCCAAGTCGGGCAAACCCGCGTCGCAAGTAGTTTTCCTGAAGTTTGGTTGCGTAAAGGTGCCAGGATGTTTCCTTTCCTTGGCGAACTGATCGGGCTGGTGGCACTGCTGATTCAGCGGGGCTGCTCGTGCTTGAAGTCTGCAGTCGTCGGGACACCGGCTCGGCCGGATGTCTGGAACATGCGGACGGTCGGTTCGTGCAATTCCTCTTGGCCGGCCAGCGCCGCGCACAGGTTGGCGAACGGTCCCCCGTGGGACTGGTCCGCCCGCTTGTTTGGCGAGCCTGACTGGTCGGCACACCTGGTGACGGTTTCCATCCCGTCGCGCCGGTCCTTTCGCGGCTGATCATCCCGGTTCAACACACCGTTCGCTCTTGCTCGACTGATGGCTGAGGCCGTCCGTTCGGGTTCGCCATGTCCGATGCCGGGCCGTGCGTGTTGTCACGTTGCGGCCCGACGGCATCTCCGGAAACTACAAACGGGGAGACGGGCATCGTGGAGTACTTCTTGGTGGGTGTGGTGGCCTTGCTGTTGGGGGGGGCCGCCGGGTTCTTCGCCGAACGGACCATTCGTGGCGGCGCTTACAAGACTCGCGATGAGATCGTCGAACAGGCGAAGCGCGAGGCCGAGAACGTCGCCAAGACGGCGGAACTGGCCGCGAAGGAAGAGGGCTTCCGCCGGCGCGAACTGATCGAAAAGGAACTGAATCAGTCGCGCGACGAGCTGCGCAACGAGGAACGGAAACTCGACAAGCGCGAATCCGGGATCAAGGATCAACTGGACGACATCGCCAAGAAAGAGCGGATGTTGGAGGCGACCCAGCAGAAGCTGGTCGAACGGAACAAGTCCGTCGAGGCGAAGGAAAAGGAACTCGACCGGAT
>JANMLE010001274.1:0-2645 GCA_031372385.1 Planctomycetota bacterium
CAGCACGGCGGACCTCTTCGTGAGCCGCGTCCAAGTGGACTACTGAACCAACACGTTTGAAGAGATTCATCGCATTCCACGGCGGGGGCATTGAGTTTCCAAACGGAGTCCACACCCAAACCACCTTTCTCACGAGAAACCATGCTGAAACACTTCCTTCTCACTGTGTCGTTGGGTCTCGCTGTGGTTATCCCCTGCCAGGCCGGGCTGTTCTCGCACGGCTGCCCGCACTGTGGCTGCAGCCAGGTGAAAAAAGTTTGCCGCATCGTGCCCGACGTGAAGAAGATCACCGAGACCAAATATGTGGTTGAGTGCGAAGAGGTCTGCCTGCCGGGCAAGAGCCGCCACGAGGAACGTCTGGTGACCGACCCGGCGTGCGTGAACTCCCAGCGCTGCGAGATTGTTCCAGTTCCCACATGCGGCCGAATCGTCACCAAGAAGAAGCTGAAAAAGTTCACGACGACCGTTGAGCAGCCGGGCTACAAATGCGTTGTCGAGACTGTCTGCGGCCAGTGTGGGAACGCCTGCGTCGACAGTGCGTGTGGTCGGTAGAACGCAATTCAGCCCCCTACGGGCAGCGGTTGGACAGTTCGGCGAAGAGACCCGTCCTGCGATTCGCGACACCGATCCCCTCCCAGCGTTTGAGGGTTGGTCGTTCGAGTCCTCGTCCTTCATGGTCCGCCTCCCATCTGTTACGCTTCCGTCATGACCACCAGCTTTTACGAATTTGACGTCGCCGTGATCGGGGCCGGACACGCCGGTTGCGAAGCCGCGTTGGCCGCCGCCCGCCTCGGTGCCCGCACCGTCCTGCTGACCATGAACTGCGATACAGTCGGGCAGATGAGCTGCAACCCGGCGATCGGCGGCGTGGCCAAGGGGCAAATCGTCCGCGAAATCGATGCTCTCGGTGGCGAGATGGGCCGGGTCATCGACGCGACCGGCCTGCAGTTTCGCATGCTCAACCGCAGCAAGGGGGCCGCCATGCACAGCCCCCGCGCGCAGGCCGACAAGAAGGCCTATCAATTCGAAATGAAGCGCCGGATCGAAGACCAGCCGGGGCTGACCCTGCGGCAGGAAACCGTCGAGGAACTGATCTTCGAAGACGTCGCCGACTCCTCAAACGAATCTTCGCCCCGATACCGCATCACGGGTGTGCAGGTGCGCGGCGGTGGAGTCTATCGCTGTGGAGCCGTCGTCATCACGACCGGAACTTTTCTTCAAGCCATCATGCACACCGGCGAAGCCAAGACGCCGGGTGGCCGCGCCGGCGACGGAACCACCGGCACTCTGTCCGACAGCTTGCGGCGACTCGGTTTTGAATTGAACCGGTTCAAGACGGGAACGCCCTGTCGCTTGAATGGCCGAACGATCGATTTCTCCGTCTGCCAAGAGCAACCTGGCGACGACGATCCCCAGCCGTTCTCCTTTCTGACCGACCGTCTGCTCCAGACGCAACTCCCCTGCTGGCTGACCGAAACCAACGAGCCGGTCCACGAACTGATCCGCGCGAACCTGCATCGGGCGCCGATGTACAGCGGCCAGATCAAGTCGACCGGTCCGCGCTACTGCCCGTCGATTGAAGACAAGGTTGTCCGTTTCGCCGACAAGCCGTCGCATCACATCTTCCTCGAACCCGAAGGGCGCAACACGTGGGAGTACTACTGCAACGGGATCTCGACGAGCCTGCCGCGGGATGTCCAGGACCAGATGATCCGCTCGATCCGCGGCTTGGAACGGGCCGAGATCATGCGCTACGGCTATGCGGTCGAGTACGACTACGCCCCGCCGACCCAGTTGCGGCCGACGCTCGAAACGAAGCGCGTCGACGGCCTGTATTTTGCGGGCCAGATCAATGGAACCACTGGCTACGAAGAGGCCGCAGGGCAGGGGCTGCTTGCCGGAATCAACGCCGCCCTGAAGCTTGCCAGCCGTGAACCGCTGATCATCGATCGCAGCCAGGCTTACCTCGGGGTGTTGATCGACGACCTGGTGACGCGCGGCGTGGACGAACCTTACCGCATGTTTACCTCGCGCTCCGAGTACCGTCTGCTGATGCGGCAGGACAACGCGGATCGACGACTGACTCCTCTGGGTCGAAACATCGGTTTGGTCACCGACGATCGCTGGGAACGATTTCAAGCGCACGAAGCTGACATCGTCCAAGCGACCGATCTGATCGTCAGCCTGCGTCACCAGGGATCAAGCCTCGAAGAATGGTTGCGGCGTCCCGAAATGGATTGGGGAAAGCTCATCGAATTGTCGGGCAGCGTCGGCGAACTGCGTGTCAGTGAGTTAGCCATTCAACAGGTCGAGATCGAAGTCAAATATGCGGGGTACATCCGCCGGCAATCGGCAGACATCGAACGCCAACACAAGATTCAGGCGATCCGCATTCCGACAACTTTCAATTTTCAAGCGGTCCCGCAGTTGCGACGCGAGGCCAAAGAAAAACTGACGCGGGTCCGCCCCTCGGATCTCGCTCAAGCCGGTCGCATCAGTGGCATCACCCCCGCCGACCTCTCGATCCTCGTCCTGTACTTGAAGGAACCAGAGCGCCTCGTCCATCCATAGGACGGAGTACTGTAGGCCCGTCGCTCCGCCGACGGGACGCGTGCTGTAACGAGCGTTGCCTCGCTGAAATGGAT
>JANMLE010001293.1:0-3256 GCA_031372385.1 Planctomycetota bacterium
GAGCGATCCGTGATGAACGAGGAACTGTTCGGAGCGACCGTCTTGCCGACACAGTTCGTTCATGCGGTCGGCCACTTCCTCAACGTCGGACTTCGCGTTGGCGAAGACCAGATTCTTCGCTCCGACGTGAAAGCGAAGCACATCGGCGAAAAACGAATCCGGTTTCTCTGACTCACCATCCTCAGACTCTTCGACGGACGGAGTCTTTGCTACGCGCGGCTTGTTCCAATAGGCGTGAACCCGATAACGGATCGCCTTCGTTTCGGCATCGTCTTTCAACACGGTGACTCGCTCGGGCGAATCGGGCCGCAACCATCTCGCGGCCCCGTCGAGATCGCCCAAAGTGGCTGAGAGGGCGGCGAGGCGAAAGCCGTTCGTTGTGTGTGGCTCCAGCCGGTGCAATAGGCTCCGCAGGTGAGTGCCGCGCTCGCGGCCGAGCATGGCGTGCAATTCGTCGATCACAACGAACGACAGATTGAGAAACACGCGGGGCAACGCTGACGAACGGTTGATGAACAGTGATTCAAGCGATTCCGGCGTGATGAGCAACACACCGGAGGGCTGTTCGATCAGCTTCTGTTTGCTGGTGGCGGCTACGTCGCCATGCCAGCGATGCACGGGAATCTCGGCGTACTCGCACAAGTCTTCGAGCCGCCGGAACTGATCGTTGATGAGAGCCTTCAACGGGCTGACGTAGATCGCGCGCACCGACGATTGGTGGTCGTCCAAGATCGCCGACAGGATTGGCAGGAACGCGGCTTCGGTTTTTCCCGATGCGGTTGGCGCGGCGAGGATCAAGTCTCGATCGGTGGTCAGCACCGCTTCAATCGCCCGCTCCTGCAACGGACGCAGCGACTGCCAGCCCATGCGCCACAGACTGCGTTGCAACGGTTCGGCCAGCAGTGAGAACGCACCCATCGGAATTGGAGCCTGTACTTACAACCGGAACTCGGTGAGATCATCGACCTGCGGGCCGGCTAGCGCCGGATCAACGGGCGACGAGAACGGTTTCGCCGACTGATCGGCCAGCAGCGACTCCCACGAAGTGTCGGGATTCTGTTCCAACACGTTGAGCAGTCCGACAAAGTCCTTCACCGTATCGCGCGGGGTCTGATACGCGGCGGCTCCCATACGACGAAGGCTTACTTCAATGTACTGCTTGATCGCCTCGTCGGGGATGAGCCAGCATTCCGGGTTGCCGAGAGCAAACACCTCGCGAATCCGCTGCAACAGGACAAAGCAGTCTTCGGGTGTCAGGCTGTCCAGCCGAATCACTGGCGATGAGAGATCGCGGCGACCTTCCGCAGCATACCGATTCGGAGCGAGTCGTGTCCTGAGAGCTTCGTAACTGAAGAGTCCTCGACGCTGATCTTCGACACATTCAGGCGTCCCTGCAAACAGAACGGCTAGTCCTTTGGCATGCCCTTGCAGACAGTCGTTAAGGATTCGCAGGATCGCCTCCAAGTTCTTGCTCCGTGAAATCGAGTTCGACAGGCGATGTGTGAGTACGGCCAGTTCGTCGATGTTGACCAGTAAACCGGCGAACCCCGCCAGCCGAACGAAGGCCGCCATCAACTTGAGGTAGTCGTAGAACGACTCGTCGTCGATGATTGTCCGCACGCCCAAGTCTTGCCGGGCTTCTGTCTTCGTTGTGTACTCGGCCCGCAGCCAGCGCAGGGCGGCTTGCTGCAAGACCTCGTTGTGTGTGGCATGGCCTTCGTAGTAGCGAGCCAGCACGTGAGCGAAGCCAAAGCCGCTAACGAGTTCCTGCAACGGTTGCAGTTGCTTCGTCATCTCGCGCGTGACATCGGCATCGCCTCCACCGGCGGATCGGATGGAGTGATCGACATCGCCCACCCATCGCTCGACAAGATTTGACAAGGCCCCGCCTTCCGGCTTGGCCTTCGTGGCGAGGTTCTTCATCAACTCGCCGAACAGCGATCGGGCTTGGCCTTGTGTGCCGTACAGCCTGCGTTCGGTCGTGATGTCGGCCTGCAAGACGACAAACTTCTTTTGCAGGGCCACGGCACGAATCAGATGCAGGAAAAAGGTCTTGCCTCTGCCGTACCGACCGACGATGAACCGGATCGCCGCGCCGCCCTGCGCTGTCATTTCGAGATCGCGGACGACGGCCTGCACTTCCTCGTTCCGTCCGACTTGAATGTGATGCAACCCCACGCCGGGAACGACTCCCGCCCCGAGTGACTGCAAAATCGCCGCGCGTTCTCGCTGAGTAATCTTGCTCGCTTGGTCGGTCATGTTGGCCCCGTGTTGTCGATCAGCAGTTCGCCCTGGACGAGGAAGCTATCGCCCTCCTCGATCAGTAACAAATCACCGAAATGTTCATCCGCCCACTCATTGATGATGTCAATCGCCCCGCCAAGCATCAGCCCCAACTCACGAGCCACTCGATCCAATTCGTCTCGCGTCCATGTCGGTTGCCGCGCGATCCGGTCAACAAACGGTGTAAAGCGTGGAGCCAATCCGGCCAAGCTCACTGATACCTCACCATCGGATGAAGTATCGACAGCGGAACCAGTGGAGTTTTCTGTCGCAGCCTCGGCAATCACACTCTGGATCAACGTCGTCTCTGTCGGTGAGTTCTGGACGATGGATGAATCTCGGCCACGGTCATCGTGCAGCGCGTCACACAAAAATTCGGCCACCTTGGCTGTTTCGGCTTCGATCTGATTGATCCGATTCAAGTCGAGCTTCAGGCTGGGTATCGGTTGCGTTTCGGAAACAGAAGTTTGTTGTGAGCGTCGGACACGAGATGGAGCGGTTTTCTTGGGCGGACGACGGGCTGCCAAAAGATCCCACGCACGCTCAACTGCGATCGGTGAATACCAGCGTGGATCGTTTGTGAACCACAAGTTGGACACCTGTTTCCAGCTACTGGATAGGACGATCACCATAGGCCAGCATGGTCGCTTCTGATCGTCCTCGCGAAGCAATTTCCACAAACGCTCACAGCATGTTTCCGAAGACCATCCAAATTGGGGAAACTGGCTCGCAACGTTTGCCGCGCACTCGGCGAAATCAGCTAGGCCGTGTTGACATTCACGCGAGCAGGATCATGGTTGCGGCCAAGTGGAGGAAGGCAAGGAAGTTGCGAGCGGTTTTGTCATAGCGAGTCGCGATCCGTCGGCATTGCTTGAGCCGTGCGAACAGTCGTTCGATGTGATTTCGCTCGCGATAGAGTTGCTGGTCGTAAGGGCGTTGAACTTTGCGATTCCTCTTGGGAGGAATGACCGCT
>JANMLE010001415.1:0-4628 GCA_031372385.1 Planctomycetota bacterium
GTTCTGAGCCATGTAGCAGATCGTGACGAAGACTCGGCCGCCGCGACCGACGCAGACGCCGACCGGGCGGGCCTGATCACGGCCCTCCAGCAAGACATGCTCCTTCGCGGTGAAGGTGCTGCCCTTGGCTTCGAGCGGGAAATAAGAAACCTGGCGGCGGCACCAGCGGGCGACCAGCAGCGAGTTCTCGTACTTCGCGGGGAGATAGCCGTCGGCGTAGTACGTTTGCAGCACGGGGACCGCGCGGCCCATCTCGTCGTTCACGGCGGGCAGGATGTCGGCCCGGTCGGGCGTTTTGCTTTGCAGCCAGCCGCGAGGCCAACTGAAGTACGAACCCTCGGTCACATGCAGCAGCCGACCGGCGGCGTACAGCGACGGCAGGCCCTCGTGATCGTTGTCGTTGGTGAACAGGTTCCAGTTCTTGTCGAAGCAAAGCCCGCACGGGTTCCTCAACCCGCGCGAGAAGCTCCGCAGGTTGGTTCCATCCGGCCGGATGCGGAAGACGGCCCCGACACCGTTGTAGGGCATGGCGGCCCAGTCGGTGTTGCCGACGCGAACGGTCGTCTCCTGCTCCCTCGCTCCGGCTTTGCGGGGAGAGGGTTGGGGTGAGGGGTTCTTCTCGCCTGACTTCGCGTCGTTCGGAAGCGACAGGCTGGCAGCCTGTGCTACATCGGGCTTGAAGAACATCGTCCAATGCCCCCAATGGTCGGGGCGGCTGAAGTCGCCGTAGTACCAGAGCGGATCGCCCATCGAGACGTACAGGTCTCCCTCCGGTCCCCAAGCGCAGGCGTGAAAGCACTGATGAACGTGGCCGTTCGGCACGCCCCACAACAGCCGCTCGGGTTGGACGCCCTCGCGCTTAACTCGTGCGCCGGGCAGTCGGTAGACCGCGCTGACCGTGACGATGTAGAGGTCGTCGCCGCGAATCTCGATGTCGTTGACCCACGTGTGATCGGGGAACTCGCACAGCAGATGCCGCGGCTTGTACTTGCCGGCCTCGTCGAGGTCGTAGACGTAGAGCGTCTTCCGGCCACCGACGAAGATCCGTCCGGTCGTGTCGAGCCTCACCGACAGAAACGAAGCATCGGGCGACGAATCGAGCCGCACGACTTTCAATTCGGGATCGGTGACGTGGTAGTCGAGGTCTTCGGCGAACGAGGTCGCCGCGAACGAAAGGCCAACAAGCGCGAGCCAGAAGCGGGGCATGAGGATCTCCAGTGAGTGTGAGGTTCACGACACTCTAACCCACGACGCCGACAACAACAAAACCGACGGGCCGCTGGTCGCTTGACCGCCAGCCAAAGGTCATCCGTCCTGTGCGCGACTGATGGGACGTATGGGAATCATGGGACTGATGAGACTCTCGTTGCCCGCCCGTCCCATTCGTCGCATTGGTCCCATACGTCCCATGAAACGCGCGCCGACAAGAAGCTCCGACCCAGGAGTACGAGGTGTCCGGCGTCCTGTCGAACGAGTCAGCGAGGCGTCGGAAGTCGGACATTGCCCTCTGAGTTTCTTCACGTTCGCGCGTGTGATAGTGTGCCCCCCGGTTCGTCGTTCTCACTCAGAGGTTTCACCGTTCGATCCACTTTCCGTTCCGAGGAGCCTTCCATGACCGAGCCTGATGTCACGCCATCGTCCGACAAATTGACACCCGTCGTTCTGCCTCGTCGTTCGTTTCTCGCGGCTGCGGCCGGTGCGATGGGGCTCGCAGCGATGGAGGCCGCCGCGCGGGACTATGGGCCGGGAACTCAACCCGTCCGCTATCCCGACCCCGACATCGTGACGCTCGATCCCCGGTTCAAAAAGTACGCGCTCGGCAACACACCGATTCAGCGGATCTATCACAGCGAGGAAATGCTGTGGGCCGAGGGACCGGCGTGGAACGGTGTCGGCCGGTATCTGCTCTGGTCGGACATCCCGAACAACGTGCAGATGCGGTGGCTGGAGGAAAACGGACACGTCAGCACGTTCCGCAATCCGGCAGGAAACAGCAACGGCAACACGTTCGATTATCAGGGCCGCCAGATCTCGTTCGAGCACGGCAACCGGCGGGTTGTCCGTTATGAATACGACGGCACGGTCACGGTCCTCGCCGACAAGTTCGACGGCAAGCCGTTCAACGCGCCCAACGATGGGGCAGTCCATCCGAACGGAGACATCTGGTTCACCGATCCCGGCTACGGCAGCCTGATGAACTACGAGGGGGAGAAGGCGAAGGGGGACTCGAAGCAGCCGTACCAGAAGGAGGCGGTCTACCGCATCGACGGCAAGACGCTGAAGGTCGAGAAGGTGACCGATGACATCTTCAAGCCGAACGGACTGTGCTTCTCACCCGACTACAAGAAGCTGTACGTCGCCGACACGGGAGCCTCGCACTACGACGATGCCCCGAAGAACATCAAGGTCTGGGACATCGTTGACGAGAAGAAGCTGGCGAACGGGAAAGAGTTCGCTTCGATGAAGCTGAAGATGAAGTTCTCGTGGAATGAACTTTCCGACGAGGACAAGCAGGCTGTCGGTAAGCAGTCAGGCGGGATCGTCCACGCCAATGCTCCCGTCTACTTGGAGAAAGCCGGTTTCGCGGACGGCATCCGGTGCGATGTCGATGGCAACGTCTGGGCCAGCGCGGGCTGGGTGGGCGACGGCTACGACGGCGTTCACGTCTTCGAGCCGAAGGAAGGGGTCCGCATCGGCCAGATCAAGCTGCCGGAGATTTGCAGCAACGTCTGCTTCGGCGGCACCAAGCGCAACCGGCTGTTCATGACGGCCAGTACCTCGGTCTACGCGGTGTATGTTGAAACGAAGGGTGCCCACATCACGTGATGCCACGAGTCCGACAGGGAAAGAAAAGGAAGTCTGCTGACAGCCGATCAGCCGTCGGCTGTCAGCAGAATCTCACTTTCGCCGATCAACGTTGTCGGCCACACAAAGTGGAGTGAAGTCGGCCGGCGGTTAAACTTCCGCCTCGAATGCAGAGGTGGCCCGGCTCAGCAAGGTTTGAGGAACGATGCGCGATCCGGTGGTGGTAAGACAAGCGCTGACCGTTCTCAACGCGATGTATCGCGAGGTTGATGGGCGGGCGAACGAACTCGCGCAGGTTCACGGCGAACGGCTGGTCTGTCGGCGCGGTTGCTGCATGTGCTGTGTCGATGATCTGACGGTGTTCGAGGTCGAGGCTGAGAATATCCGACAGGCTCATCCCGAACTGCTGACGACGGCGACGCCACATGCCGCGGGAGCGTGCGCGCTTCTCGACGATGCGGGGGCCTGCCGGATCTATGCGGACCGGCCCTACGTCTGCCGCACGCAAGGGCTGCCGCTGCGGTGGCTCGAAGAAGAGGACGACGGCGACTTCATCGAACTGCGCGACATCTGCCCGCTCAACGACGAGGGGGACGTCGAGCCGATTGAAGAGTTGCCCGCCGACGAATGCTGGAGCATCGGGCCGATTGAAGAACGGTTGGCCAAGCTGCAACTGCAGTTCGGCGACGGTAAACTGACGCGGGTCGCGCTGCGATCGCTGTTTGATTCGCGGAATCACAAGAGGTAATGGAAATGGCCCGGCATTGGTTGCTGATCGGGGGACTGCTCTCGTGCGTCGGCTTGATTGCGTACGCGGCGTTCGGGCCGGTCCCCGAGAGCAAGTCCACGCCCCCGGACATCAAGAAAGCACCGAGACTGCCGGGTGAGACAGCGGACTCCGCCGACACCACGGCCGCTGGTGCCGGCACGGTGACTTCCGCCGACGCTCCACCGGGGATGAAGTGGATTCCGGGCGGCAAGTTTCAGATGGGCAACAAGACCAGTCCCCATGAGGACGAGCGGCCCGTTCACACGGTGGCGGTCGACGGATTCTGGATTGATGAGACCGAAGTCACGAACACGCAGTTCGTGAAGTTTGTCGAAGCGACGGGATACAAGACGGTGGCCGAGAAGGCTCCGAAGCGCGAAGAGATCGAATCGCAGGTTCCGGTCGGAACGCCGATTCTTGAGGAACTGCTGGTCCCAGGCTCGATCTGCTTCAACCCCCAGTTCGACATGCGCACGCTGCGGAAGGACTCCGTCGATTGGGCGCATCAAGTCTGGAAGTACGAGCCGGGTGCGGACTGGCGTCATCCGCAGGGGCCGGGTTCATCGATCGACAGCATCCTCGATCATCCGGTGATCCATGTGTCGTGGGACGATGCCCAGCAGTACTGCCGGTGGGCCGGACGCCGGCTGCCCACCGAGGCCGAGTGGGAATACGCCGCGCGCGGCGGATTGGCAGGGGTCGACTTTCCGTGGGGCAACGAGCGGAACCCCGACGGCAAGTGGATGCACAACTCGTGGCAGGGAATCTTCCCCGAGAAGCACGATGTGAAGGACGGATTTGAGGGAACGGCGCCGGTGAAGTCATTCGCGCCGAACGGATACGGGCTGTACGACATGTCGGGCAACGTGTGGGAATGGTGCCAGGACTGGTATCGCCCGGACTATTACTCGATCAGCCCCGGCCGCAATCCGCGCGGCCCCGACGACAGCTTTGATCCCAACGAAGCGCTGGTTCCCAAGCGCATTCAACGCGGGGGCTCATTCATGTGCAGCGACGACTATTGCACCGGCTACCGGGTCTCGGCGCGCATGAA
>JANMLE010001436.1:0-2652 GCA_031372385.1 Planctomycetota bacterium
ATTGAAATGCATCAGCAGCGTCGACTTCCCGGCACCGCTCGGACCGACAATCGCGATTCGTTCGGCAGGCGGAATCGCGCAGGTGATCGCGTCGAGCGCCAATCGCCCATTGGGATATCGAAACGACAGTCGGCGAAGCTCGATCGCGGGCTGTTCGGAAGTCGGCATTCGGTCTCTTTTCTACTCCACGCTGCCATCAGTGAGACGTTTAGCCCCAACGCCAACGGCGTGGGTGCAAACGACGTGTTGCCCCCATTCCCGCCCACGCCGATGGCGTTGGGGCTAAACGTGGAAATGTCTCATTCAAGGCTGTGCGAAGCATCAGTCGTCGGCATCCAGAAACCGGATCGAACCATCCCAGCCGCGGGCCAGCATCGCGCGGTGCGTTCGTTCCGCCCGTTCCATCGCCCGCAGCAACAGCAGCCCGATCATCTGCGAGTTGATGGACCACGCCCGCCACCACGGTCCGCCGCCGAAGTCGCGCGCCGCGCGGGCGTTGCGGAGCCGCCGCAGTTCGTCCCACAGGATGAACGTGTAACGGTACATGAAGCCCAGCATCGCCACCAGCACCAGCGGACAGCGCCAGCGTCGGAGGGTCGACAACAACTCGCGGAACGGCAGGACATGGATCAGCCACAATCCCACCAGAAACGAAACGGTGCAGCGCAGCCAGAGCGACAGCGTCCAACTCCAGGCCGCATCGTTCGAGCGAACGACCGGCACGGAGAGGCCGAAGACCACCAGCAACGGCAGGAACAGCCCGAGCCGTCGCAGCAGGTAGGGCATCGTCACACCGGCCAGGCTGAGTCCGATAAAGACCATCGCGAGCAGCAGTCCCTGGGCCGGCCAATGTTCCAGCGGGATCAACCCGGCGACGAGGATCGCCCCCAGGGTCAGCAACAGCTTCGCCCCCGCCGGCAGAGCATGGCAGATCGACTGCGGGCTGGAATTCGAGCCGATTTCGCTACCGACCATGAGGACCGTCCACGACAGGCACCGGTGCCGTGTGTCGGCGGGTCACTCCAGCCAGGACAATCGCCCCGGCGAAGACCACCAAGGTTCCCACGATTCCGGCCACCGACACCGACAGGCCCGGCCACCAGGAAACTTCGGGCACCGGCAAGGCATAGTCCTCCAAGACCAGCGCAGGACGATCGGTCTCCAACGTGTCGAAGCCGAGCTTCTGTGAGACCGCATCGAGTCCGTCCGGTAGCTCCGATTTGAAGGGCGCCAGGATCGCGGCCACCGCCAGCGCCGCGACCAATCCGGTGGCGGCAAATCCTCCGACCGTCTTCACCGGCCCGACGGGATTGAGCGTCGGCACGAGATCCGCGCGACGTGCCAGCACGAACGCCAGCACCGCCCCGGTGATCAAGGCTTCACCGACTCCGATTAGCGCGTGATAGAGCACCATCAAACTCAACACGCCCCGCAGATCAACGTCGGCGCGGGACGAACAAACAAATTCGACACAGAACAGCGCGGCGGCAGCCAGCACCGACAACCACGCGGCGATCACCGCCGCCGAGACGGTGGCCGCGGTGCCGTTGCCGAGCAGTCGGCGAATTGTCGAGTACACGGCATAGCCGCCCCACGCCCCAATCACTCCCATGTTGAGCACATTCGCGCCGAGCGACAGCAGGCCCCCGTCACTGAACAGCACGGCCTGCACGATCAACACCATCGCGATCGCCAGGCACCCGGCCCACGGCCCCAGCATGACCGCCGCCAGAACGCCGCCAAGCAGGTGTCCCGACACCGGCAATCCCAGCAGCGGAAAGTTCACCATCTGCCCGGCAAACACCAGCGCGGCCAGCATGCCCGTCAGCGGAACGGCCCGGTCTTCCAAATCCAACCGCAGCCGCCGCAGCGAAAAGGCGACCGCCCCCAGGCTGATGGCGCCGGCGATCAGACAGATTTCCGGTGCCAGAATCCCGTCGCGAATATGCATGGCCGAAGACAACCTCAGGAGTTGGGGGCTGTGCAACTTTTACTTCCAAGAGTTCGCCAAGACTTCATCGCTGTTCATTTTTCTGCCTCTCTCTTTCTGTCTCTCTCCTCGCCGGTAGAGGAAGAAGGAGACAGAAAGAGAGAGGCAGAAAGATCATTGAATCTCGTCGGCCGCTCGGACGCAAAAACCGCACAGCTCATTGGGACGCTGTGAATCCTTCCGTGGATTCAAAGTCTGGCTGTCGCAGCAACTCTTCGCAAGCGTTGGTCTCTCCGCGTTGGTCTGTCAGGACTCGCGGAAACATGACACCGTTGATGACGCGGAGAACATTGATGCCAAGCTCGGGGTTTCTGCTCCATCGGCCGGTCGATCCGCGTCATCGGCGGTTGTTCTCCCCGAGGCATTCTTCCGCTCAATCACCCGCTTTGACTGCGTCACTGCGGAATCTGTCTTTTCGCAGAGGGACTTGGACTGCATAATCCCATCGGAAGTCGACGATGAGTTGTTACACTCTCGACGACTGTTCCACCGAAAGCGCGAGGCCGCCAAGACCGGGGCTCACGAACGTGTGCCGATTGGAGACGACGCATGCTGACGATTCACGACCCGTTGCCCAACCGAACGTGCGAAGGGTATTCCCGCCGCGACTTCCTCAGGATCGGTGCCCTCAGTGCCGGATCGCTGTCGCTGGCGGACATGCT
>JANMLE010001467.1:0-1121 GCA_031372385.1 Planctomycetota bacterium
GGCGTGGATCGAGGCACCGCGTAATTCCCACGCCCTTCGAGGACTCAGGGCGTGCCACACGAGTTCCGTTCCAAAACTGGCCCACCACTTCAATTTGCGAATGTGGACCGGAGACCGAACACACCGCGGCGCTCCAACCGAATTCTCCCGCCTGATTTGTCCCGCCACGAAGTAGAATCGCGAACACTGCCCGCGGGGAATTGCCTGTCCAACCGACCCGCAGTGCATGACATCCCGCTTTCCGCCAATCGATTGAGGCTCAACACGATGATTCGGACCTGGTTCCTGAGTTTGTCTGTGGCTGTTGCAATTCCCTGCGTCCTGAGCCCGTCCGTTGCCTGCGCGGCCGACCGGCCGGTTGATTTCACGCGAGAAATCCGGACGATCCTGTCGAACAACTGCTTCTTCTGTCACGGCCCGGACACCAAGGAGCGCAAGGGGGGCAAGGACGGACTGCGGTTCGACACGCCGGATGGAATGCTGGCCGATCTGGGGGACGGCAAGTTCGCCGTCGTGCCGGGTCAACCCGAGAAGAGCCTGCTGTTGCATCGCATCAAGTCGGCTGATCCCGACGAAGTCATGCCGCCGAAGTCGTCCGGCAAGAAACTGACGGCGCACGAGATTGAACTGCTCGAGGCCTGGGTCAAGCAAGGTGCGAAGTATGCCTCACACTGGTCGTACACCAAGCCGTTGCGGCCCGCTCTGCCCAAAGTTCAGGACGCCGCCTGGCCGCGCAACGAGATCGATTACTTCCTGTTGGCACGGCTGGAAAAAGAAGGGCTGCGACCGTCCGTCGAAGCGGACCGGTATGCACTCGCCCGCCGCGTGTCGCTCGATCTGACGGGACTGCCGCCGACCATCGAGGAAGTCGACTCATTCGTCAACGACACCGATCCCAAGGCGTACGAAAAGTTCGTCGACCGACTGCTCGCCAAGCCGACCTTCGGCGAGCACTGGGCGCAGATGTGGCTCGACCTGTCGCGCTATGCCGACTCGGCCGGCTATGCCGACGACCCGGCCCGCACGATCTGGCTGTTCCGCGACTACGTCATCCGATCGATGAACGCCAACAAACCGTTCGATCAGTTCACGATCGAACAAATTGCCGGCGACCTGCTGCC
>JANMLE010001475.1:0-4309 GCA_031372385.1 Planctomycetota bacterium
CCCGGCGCGGCCGGCAGTTGGTCGTTGAACAACCTCGGCCCGCGGATCATGAACAACAACTTCGACCCCGGCTTCTTCGTCGAGCACTTCATCAAGGACATGGGGATCGCGCTGGCGGAAGCGAAGCGCATGGGCCTGTCACTGCCCGGGCTCGCGCTCGGCGAACAGCATTACCTCTCCGTCAAAGCCAAAGGCTGGTGCCGCAACGGAACGCAGGCGCTGATGCTGGCGCTGGCCGAAATGTCGGGGATTGACTGGCGGAACCGGAAGTAGACCGAATACGTGAAGGTCGTAGGGTGTGTGGAGTCTTCGGAACGCACCAAGAATTGGACAACAAATCTCTCACGACGGTGCGTTCCGAAGACTCCACGCACCCTACTTGAAACGTTGAAGGCGAACCGAGAATGGCACGCAAGGGCGAACAGTTTGCAGGGTTGACCGTGGCGATCATCACGCCGTTCCGGGACGGGAAAGTGGACGAGGTGGCGCTGCGGAAGGCTGTGGACTGGCAGGTCGCGCAGGGGACGGATGGTCTCTGTCCGGTCGGCACCACGGGGGAATGCCCGACGTTGTCGACCGCAGAGCACGAGCGGGTCATCGCGATCGTCTGCGAGCAGGCGGCGGGACGCATCAAGGTCATGGCCGGCACCGGTTCGAACAGCACGACCGAGGCGATCGAACTGACACAGTTCGCCAAGTCGGCCGGAGCGGACGGCGCGATGATGGTCGCCCCGTACTACAACAAGCCGACGGGCGAGGGCTTCTATCAGCACTATCGCGCTGTCGCCGAAGCGGTCGACATTCCGATCATCCTGTACAACATCCCCGGCCGCACGGCGAAGAACATGGAACCGGATGTCGTGGCGCGGATCGCCGAGATCCCCAGCGTCGTCGCGATCAAAGAGGCGACGGGTTCGATGGACCAGGCGTCTCAGACGCTGGCCCTGACCAACCTGACGGTGCTTTCGGGCGACGACAGCCTGACCCTGCCGCTGTTGTCGATGGGGGGGAGCGGAATCGTGTCGGTTGTGGGCAACATCGTACCGGGCGACATGCTCCAACTGTTGAAGGCATGGAATGCCGGCAACGTCGCCGAAGCCCAGCGGTGGCACTTCAAGCTGTTCACGCTGTGCCGCGACATGCTGGGGATCGCCACGAATCCCATTCCCGTGAAGATCGCCATGAAGATGCTGGGCCGCGACACGGGTGAACTGCGTCTGCCGCTGACACCGCTGTCGGACGCCGAGGAGACCCGGCTGCGCAAGACGCTCACCGCGTATGGGCTGCTCTAGCGATCGTTCGGAAAGAGTCCGGGGGCTGACGCCGCCCGGCTCACCGGAAGAAGTTTTTTCGTATTCAATATCTGTGGACTGAGTGACGGGAGACGCGAGCATGATCTTCGGCTTTGGCAAGGCACGGGATGACGATGATGACGACGACGACGAGGAAGAGGAAGAAGAGATCGACCTCGTCAATTTCCAAGGGGCGGTGAACGGCAAGTCGGCGGACCTGGCGGCGAATGCGCGGCTGGTCCAGGCAGCCTTGCTGCCGACCCGCGAGATGGTCACCGACGCGATTGACCGGCGGGCCGAGTTGATCCGGCTGGACATCAAGGGTGAAAAGGCGCAGACGGCGCTCACCGTCGATGGCATGCCCTACGCCGGCAGCCGCATGCCGAAGCAGCAGGCGGTGGCGATCACCCAGATGATGAAAGTTCTGGCCGGGTTGGATGCCAAGCTCAAAGGGAAGCACCAGGTCGGCGGCATCAAGGCCGAATTCAAGGACACAAAGTACGAACTGACGGTCGATGTGGCCCCGCAACCGGATGGCACGGATCGCCTGACGGTGCGCCTGCGCAACATGAAGCTGAAGCTCGACACTCCCCACGAACTGGGATTCCCCGATGCGGTCAGGGCGCAGATTCGCGAACTGACCTCGCACCGGCGCGGCATCATCATCGTCTGTGGTCCGACGGGATCGGGTGTGACCACCACCCTGTATGCCGTGGTCCGCGGGATCGACGTGTACCTGTTCTCGATCTACTCGATCGCCGACACCGGCACCCGCGAGCTGCTCAACGTCAAACAGTTCGTGCCGAACGAGGGCGACGACCTCGAAGCCACCTTCATGCGCATGATGCGGGAAGAAGCCGACGTCGTGATGACGAAGCCGATCCGTGATGCGGAGATCACCAGGCACTTGATGACAGTCGCCGACCGGATCTGCATCGTCGCGGAAATGTCCGCCAAGGATGCCGCCAGCGGGATCTGCCAACTCGCCGAATGGTCGGGGGACCGCAAGCTGGCCAGCGAAACGATCGACGCGGCCTACAGCAGCAAGCTGATCCGGACGCTTTGTCCCAGTTGCCGCGAGGCCTTCCGGCCGAATCCCAAGCTGCTCGAAAAGGTCGGCCTGCCGCCGGAGACGAAGGTGCTGTACCGCAAGGGTGAGCCGATGGTCGACGAAAAGACCGGCGAAGAGGATCCCCCGTGTGAGAAATGCGACGGCATCGGCTATATCGGCCGGGTGGCAATGCTGGAAATCGTCGTGGTTTCCGATTTGATCCGCAAACTGATCGCTGAGGGAGCCACCGCCGACCAGATCAAGGTGGCCGCCCGATCGGAAGGTTGCGTGACGTTTCACAAGGACGGATTGCGCCTGGTCGCGGAAGGCAAGACGTCGCTGGAAGAACTGCAGCGAGTCTTCAAGGTGTGACCGGATGGCCGGTCGCGTCAAATCCAATCAGAGCCGGACGGTCTGCCGTCCGGCTCTGATTGTTTTCGTGGGACGGATTTTCAATCCGTCCCGACGCCACCCGCTGATCGGCCCCGATTATTCGTATCCCTTCACGAGCCGCGACCGTAAGGGAGCCGTCTGCGAGGACTTGACGGCTCCCTAACGGTCGCGGCTCGACTGACGCGCTGTTCGTAGCTGAATTCGCAAGAATTCAGTGGATAATCTCACCACGACCTGAGTTCTTGCGAACTCAGCTACGACGCCGTGGATAATCCGGATTGGCCGCCGCGGCAAACTTTGCCAACTCTGACGATTTCACCAAAGATTCCGATTGTGCCGGTCGATATTGTTCAATGGATGGTACGCCGGACCGTGCCATTGAGTTGTTCGTCGGGCAAGGATGTAGACATGAATCGCAATGCAAGCCGGTGTTGGCGGGGTCTGATGCTGACAGGTTGTCTGATGCTTTCAGCATTATCCACAGGCTGCTGGCAGACCACGATCAGCGGCCAGACACTGCCGTCTGCGTACTATCTCGACGACGACGTCCAGTACTTCCCCACCGGCCCGGAACAGAAGCTGGCCAACCAGATCCGTGCGATGGAGCGTTACAAGCTTCAGCAGCAGGGACTCCAGGAGGACGAAGCCGGCGCTCTGGGACCGAACAACTGACTCGGGACAACCGGTCACGCTCGTCGGACCGGACCAAACACTCGGCTCTCGCGGACACGCGACTGTGCGAAGAATCCCTTCGCACGGTCTCCTCTTCGCGTGAGCCGTTTGCGTTTCATGGTGGGCAGTGGATGGTGGATAGTGGATAGTGGATAGTGGGTTGGCAATGGGGAACTGCGGAAGCAGGAGACTGCCGCCCGTAATGTTCCCATCCGCTGACAGGTTGCCGTCTTCAATGGGCAATCTTTTTCAATGGGCAACCCGCGACTCCCCGATCCGACGTGTGGAACATGAACGAACCCGATGCTGACAAGCCCGCGCGACGACCTCGGTATCAGGGAAGTCATCCCCGGTCGTTTAGCGAGAAGTACAAGGAGCATCAGCCGGATCGTTATGTCGACGATGTGGCGAAGGTCGTGGCCAGCGGCAAGACTCCGGCGGGAACTCACCGACCGGTCATGGTGCGCGAGATCCTGTCAGTTCTCGTCCCCCGGCCCGGCGAACTGGCGATCGACTGCACGCTGGGTTATGGCGGGCATGCCCGCGAGCTGGTGACCGCCATTCAACCGGGGGGCCGTCTACTGGGATTGGATGTTGATCCGGTCGAACTCCCCAAGACGGAGAGTCGGCTGGGAGAACTCGGTTATCCGCCCGATTGCCTGATCGCCAAGCGCTCGAATTATGCCGGGTTGGGACGCATCGCGGCCGAGGTGTTTCCCGACGGCGCGGATCTGATCCTGGCCGATCTGGGAATCTCGTCGATGCAGTTGGATGATCCCCAACGGGGATTCACCTTCAAGACCGACGCGCCGTTGGACATGCGGATGAATCCCCAGCACGGCCAGTCGGCGGCATCCCTGCTCACCAAACTGGATGAGTCAAAGCTGGCGAGTCTGCTGGT
>JANMLE010001481.1:0-7990 GCA_031372385.1 Planctomycetota bacterium
CGGCTCGCGCCGTGGGCTACCATCTGTCGCCCTCCGGGCTGAAAAGACAGCAAACACAGCGACTTCCACTGGCAGGTTAGCGCTGTAGGTCTAATCGTCTCGATCGAATGCCCGCATGTAGGACTCCAGTAACCTGCTGACCTCTTCCAAGAGCGGCAGCAGGTTGGAATCAGAGGCGTACTGCAAATCCCGAATCAAGATGAGGTAGTACCGAACCTCCTCCAATGAACCTTGTGCGATGTTCATGAATCGCAACTTGTCAGCACGCCCCCGCTTCTTGAAGCCTTCTGCAATGTTGGCCGGGACGGACACCGCAGCACGTCTCAATTGCGATGTCAGGCCATAAGTCTCGGTCTTCGGAAAGTCAGCGGAGGCTCGATAAATCGCCAGAACCAACGTGTGGGCCTTCTGCCAAACAACGAGATCCTCAAATGTCTTGGCAGGTTCCACCGCAACGCATCCCTGTCTTTGTCTTCTCTCTTCATTCTGACTTCTGGATTCTGGCTTCTGACTTCCCCTGCCTCCCAATTCCTCATGCTGGCTGCACATACTTCTTATCCGCGGGCAGCTTTTCCATCAGCATGCCGATGAGCTTCTCGCTGTTGACGTCGGCAGCTTGTGCGGCGTAGTTGGGGGCGATGCGGTGTCGCAGAGCTCCCTTGGCCACGGCTTGGACGTCGCCGACAGTCGCGTGATAGCGGCCGTACAGGATGGCCCTGGCCTTGGCACACGTGACCAACGTCAGCACGCCGCGCGGGCCCGCACCCCAGTTGACCCATTTGTTGACGAAGTCCGGCGCTTCGGTCGCGCCCGGTCGCGAGGCCCGGACGAGGGCGTGCGCGTAACCGAGGACTTGATCGCTGACCGGCACGCGCAGGACCAGCTTCTGGTAAGCGATGATGTCGTCGCCGTGCATCGTGGTCTGGATTTCGCCCATCTGTCCGGTGGTGACGCGCCGGGCGATCTCCCATTCATCGGCCGCCGTGGGATAGTCGACGCGAATGTGCAGCAGGAACCGGTCGAGCTGCGCTTCGGGCAGCGGATACGTCCCTTCCTGTTCGAGCGGGTTCTGCGTGGCGAGCACGAAGAACGGATCAGGCAGCTTGTGGATTTTTCCACCGGCCGAGACCTGCCGCTCCTGCATCGCTTCGAGCATCGCCGCCTGGGTCTTGGGGGGCGTGCGGTTGATTTCATCCGCCAGGATCATGTTGGCGAACAACGGACCCGGCAGGAACTTGTACTCGCGGTTGTGCGTTTCGATGTTCTCCTGGATCACGTCGGTCCCCGTGACGTCGCTGGGCATCAGATCGGGAGTGAACTGGATGCGCTTAAACGTCAGATGCAGGGCCTGGGCGAGCGAGCTGACCAGCAGCGTCTTGGCCAAGCTGGGGACGCCTTCGAGCAGCGCATGGCCCCGGGCGAACACGGCGATCAACACCTGTTCGATGACTTCGTTCTGGCCGACGATGACTTTGGCCAATTCGTCTCGCAGCTTGTTGTAGGCCTGCTCGCACTTCTGCACGGCGGCGACTTCGTCGGGAGAAAGATTGTCGGTCGTCATGGTCGATGGTCTCGAAGGAGGTTGATGGTTGATGGTCAGAGTTTGCGGGCGTGAGGGACGTCTTTGGCTTTGCCTTGTCCCCACTCCCACGTCTTCGGGGGAGTGGGTTAGGGTGAGGGGTCTTCGTCTGTCAACTTCGATTGAACTCCGGCGGTCGGCGGGGCAAACAACTCACGCACCGGGCAGAGAAAGCCGGGGGCGACATTTTCGCCGTCCAGTTCATCACCCTGGCCAAGGTCACGCACGGTGCCGTCGAGGCGATGGACTCGGATGGAATCCGTGCGGGGATCAATCACCCACACCAGCCGAACGCCCGCCCGCAGGTATTCGTCCACTTTGTCTTCGACTTCGGAATAGAGGTCGTTCGGCGAGATGACCTCGACCGCCAGATCGGGCACGAGTTCGCAATGCCCGGTCGGAAGCCGCTCCGCCGAAATCCGTCCGGGCGCGATGTACGAGACGTCCGGCTTGCGAACCCGGTCGGGATCGTCGGGGATCGACTCGCCAAAACAGCGATACCCCGCACTCGACCCGTTGACCCAGCCACCGTGCTGACGAACGTAGCCACCGAGAAACCAAAGTAGGTTGGTTCCAATCCATTCCGATTCCCAGCCCATGTCTTTCTCCACCAAGGCCCCATGGACAAGTTCAAACTGCTTGCCGTCGCGCATGGCGAGCAGTTCGTCGGCCGTGATTGGCGGATGCTCGGCAATTGTGCTCATCCTTTGGTCTCCATGTCGTCCGCTACAGGTCTGCGTCGTGTCTTCCGCTCATCAGACTTCTCAATCTTGCCGAACAGTTTGAGAACCAACTCGGAGATCGTGGCGACCTCTTCAAACTTGCGTCGTGGCAACACTCGGATGTTCGGTCTTTCCGTCTTGAGTCCCTGAGCATTCCCTTTCGTGTGCTTGGCAACGGTCAACTCGCGAATGTCAGGCAAAGGCTCGCCTAGCGAACCGCCATACCAGAGAAACGGCCCCAACGACAAAGTCTCCGGATGAAACCGCATCCAGACAACACACCCGCCGGACTTGTCGGCCAATCGAATGTTAATCGACTGGCGGGCAGTTGCCGACTCGGTATGCGAGGTCTTGAGTTGGATGTGACGCATGATCCGGTTGAGAGTGATGACAAGGTCGAATCCGCCGCAATCCACCTCGGGACGCAGAAACTCGGCATCCGTCACGCCCCTGGACCACAAGTCGCGCAACACCTCTCCAATGAAGAGATGCTCCAGCAGCTTTTCGCGGTAGGACGATTGTTCCGAGTGAATTGTCATCGCTGGATTCCGGTCTCGTGGTATCTCCTTCAATTTGCTGATTGCTCAGTCCACGCTTTCAAAGTACTTCTTCAACCGCTCCTCGTAGGCGCGCGGCGGTTTCTGGCCGGCACCGGCACGGATCGACTTGCGGAGTTCCGGAGGAAGCTTGGCGAACCAGGCTTCGTCCTTCAGTTGACGGGCCAGAACGCCCTCTTCCTTTTCGCGGGACTTGTTCGACTTGTTGTCTCCCGCGTCGGTCGCTTCCGGCTGTTTCTGGATCGCACCGTCTTTGACCTTTTCGTTGGTCGCGGCCTGACCGTCCTTCTTGGCGATTTGAGCCGAGTTCTTCGGCTGACCGGGCACCGGCTGGCCTTCGGGTGGAGTCTGACCCGGCTGCGGCTGACCGGGCTGACCCGGTTGAGGCGGCTGTCCCTGAGCTTGCGCGAGCGCTTGTTGCGCTGCCTGTTGAGCCTGTGGTCCGGCCATCATCTGGGCGGTCACCTGCGGCGACTGCGGGACAAAGCCGGTTCCAAGTCCGTTGGGACTCTTTGGTTGTCCGGGCGTTCCCGGCATCGGCTGGCCCGCGGGCTGACCTTCACCGGGCATTGGCTGACCTTCACCAGCCGGTTGACCTTCTCCAGCGGGCTGACCATCGGCCGGCATGGGTTGACCTTCGCCGGGTGCCGCCGCTTCGGCCGGCATATCGGCGAGAGGTCCGAGGGCCGGCAGGTTCGAAGCCAATTCCAACGCCTCACGCAGCGGCCGATTGGCCACTTCCGTTTGCTTCGACAATTCCACGGCTCCTTGTCCGGTCGCCTGTTGCGCGTCGGCGAACTGCTGCTGGGCCTCGTTCAATTTCTGCGCGGCAGACATCTGGGCCGGTGTTGCTGGAACTCCCGCTTCGGCGGCGGGCATTGCCTCCAGGTTCGCGGCTTGTTGAGCGATGGCTTCGGCCGCCGCCTGTTGATCTGTGGCGAGGTTGGCGATCGATTCGGCGATCGCCTGATCGCGGCGGACTTCCTGTTCCTTGGCGGCGAGATCGGCGGCCGCGCGTTCGAGGGCTGATTCGGCGGAGTTCGCGGCGGCTTCCATTTGCTGCGGCGAGCCGTTCGCTTCCGCGCCCATCTCGGCCGCATTGGCGGCGGCATCGACTGCTTCGGCGGCGGCGGGATCGGCCTTGGCAACTTGATCCGCCAGCTTCTCCGTCGCGGCGGCCTGTTCGGCCAGGGCTTGAGCCTGTTCCGTCGCGGCCTGCTTGATGGCCTCGTCGAGTTTCTTGCCGGCATTCTTCAGTGCTTCAGCGGCCTTGGCCTGAGCCATCGGGGCGCTTTCGGGATTCGCAGCCAGAGCCTGTTCGGCGGCTTCGGTGGCGGCGGCGGCGGGTGCCACTTCCGTTCCCGCTTCAGCCGACGCTTCCGCAGCCATCTCTTGCGCCGCTTGAGCCGCTTCAGCAGCCTTGGCTTGAGCCTTGGCATCGGGCTTTCCGGTGGGAGCCGCTTCCATCGCGGCGGCGGCTTCCGCTTGGGCGAGTTCCATTGCCTTTTCGAGGGCCGCTTCGGCCGCATCGCGCGAGGCTTCGGCCGCGGCTTCGTTGCCATCAAGGGTTTGCTTGGCCGCTTCGGAAGCAGCTTGTTGAGCTTCGTTCAGCGCCTGAGCCAACGGGTCGGGTTTGCCGGCTTGCTTGGCTTGTTCGGCTTGCGGACGCTTCGCCGCGGCTTCGGCCGCCGCCTGTGCCTTCTCGGCGACCTCTTCCTGCTTGGTGGTTGCCTTCAGTTCGGAAGCCTCGCCCTTTTGAGCCGCTTCGGCCGCAGCATTGGCGGCGTCTTGGGCGTCCATCGCGTCGGCGATTTGATCGGCGAGTTTCATCGCTTCCGCGGCTTCGGGCTTTCCTTGAGCCTTCGCCTGTTCCTGCATCGCTTCGTCGAGCTTGTCCTTCGCCGCTTCCAGTTGAGCGACCTTGTCGTTCTTAGGGAGATCGTCAATCGCCTTCTCAACGGCATCGCGAGCCTTGGCCAGTTCCTTGGCTTGGGCTTCGCTCGTCTTCGCGAGTTCCTTGGCGGTCTCGGCGATCTCTTTGCGGAGCTCGTTGGCGGCATCCGCCAGCTTTTCGGCGGCGGCCATCGCTTCGGCGGCGGCTTCCTTCGCGGCGGCCTGCGGATCCTGGGCCTTTTGATCGGCGACCTGTTGCAGGTCTTTGCCTGACTCCATCGCGTCCTTCGCGGCTTCGGCGGCATCCTTGCTGGCTTCCGGAGCGGTTTCGGCGAGTGCTTCGGCGGCCTTCTCGGCGATGGCCTTCACGTCTTCCTGCCGATCAGCCAGCGCCTGCGCCGCCTCGGCCATTTCCGCCTTGTCGGCGTTGTCAGACTTGGCGATTGCTTCAGCTTCCTTCGCGATCGCACGCTCTTCGGCGGCGGCCCGTTCAAGCACTTCGGCGGCACGGGCCAACTCACCAATCTTGACGGCCGATTCCTGCCGCTTTGCGTCGGCAATCGCCGCATCGACGGTGTCCATCGCGCGTTCCAGAGCATCTTGGGCCTTGTCGAGTGCCTTCTCTTCGAC
Source organism: Planctomycetota bacterium (assembly GCA_031372385.1). GTDB lineage: Bacteria > Planctomycetota > Planctomycetia > Planctomycetales > Planctomycetaceae > Schlesneria. The sequence continues at coordinate 5,382 of JANMLE010001481.1, forward strand.
GGCCGTCGCCTTTTCGGGCTTGGCTTCGGCGAGATTCTTCTCGGCTTCCTTCGCCGCATCGGTCGCTTCCGCGAGCGCGTTCTCAACGGCGCTTGGAAGTTCATGGGTCTCCATCGCCTCCTTGATCTTGTCGGCGACGGCCTTCTCTTCAGGAGCGGCGGCTTGGGCATTGGTCTCGGCCTTCACTTCAGCCGCGTCCTGCTTCTTCTGGGCTTCGGCCAGTTGCTGCTTCACTTCTTCGAGTGACTTGACCGCCTGGGCCAGTTCGTTGGCCGACTTGTCCTTCGACTGTTGTTTCGCCTGATCCTTCAGAGCCTGTTCGAGCGCGGCGAGGTTGCCGAGCACCCTGCCCTGATCGGCGATCGCCTCTTCCGGCTTGTTGTCGAGCAGATCCGCGGCGGCATCCAGGGCCGACGTCTCGGCCTGTTGAATGTGGGTTTCGGCCTTGGGATTGTCACGAATGCTGTCGGTCAGTTGCGAGATTTCCTTCTGCAACTTGGCCTGCTGCTCGACCAGTTCCGCCGGCGGCTTCTGGGTTTCGTCGAGCTTCTTCGTTTCCTCACGCAGCGCCTTCTGTTTTTCCGCGAGCGCCTTGACCTTGTCGATCACGGCCATCTTCTCGGAGTTGAGCGCCCCCTGGGCCCGTTCGATCACCTTCAGCAGATCGCGCAGTCCCTTGATGACGTGTTCCTGGTGTTCCACAGCCGCTTCGAATTTGACCGCCTGCAAGGTTGAGCCGGCGCTGTCGAGATGCTTGCCGACATCACCCGCCTTGAGGATTCGCAGTCCGTCGGCGGCCGCCATCGAGAGCACGCCGCTCCACGACTTCATGTCGATCATCGTGTCGACCAAGTGCAGGAACAGTTCCTTGACGTCGCGCTGGTCTTCAATGGTCTTCAGCGTCAGTGCTTCCTGCCGGGTCTTGGTTTCAGAAGGAAGACTCTTGGTCGCCGTCTGGACCGTGGTCTCAATGCGGATCAACCGCCGGACCTGTTCGGCCAGTTCGGCAATCTTCAACCGCTTCATCAAGTTTTGACGCTCGACGGCCAGTTGGCGGACGACCATGCGGATCTGCGTGCGCGCTTCAACAAACGCGGCTTCGCGCTTGTTCGCGGGCATCCGCTGCGCTTCGGCCAGCAGGTCGACCACCTTGGACATCTCGGTTTCGACGAGATGATTCAGGTTGGAGCGCATCAGCTTGATGTCGCGGTAGATCTCCTGGTCGGACAGGCCGTTCTCTTCGAGCTGCCGGAGTTGGATGTCGAGAACCCCCCCCAGCAGGTCGCGGGTCATAGTCCGTGCCCGTTGTTGATCCTCCTGCTTCCGCAACAGGGCCTCGGGCTCCAGCACTTGGGCCAGTGACGGCCCCGCGGCCGAAATCCACGCCAATCCAGCCACCACAACAATTCGCCAACAGGTCGCGGTCATGATTGATCTCCTCGAACTGAACACCCAGTCGAACTGAACTTCATTTCGCACGCTGTCTCTTGTCCCTTCTCCCCCGTCTTCGGGGGAGAGGGCTAGGGTGAGGGGGCCGAGCGTCGTGACAGCCTTCCCACCAGTGATTCTTCACTCACGCACCCGGCGACTGCCGGGTAACTTTCATTTCATTCCGCATCGATCCCCAACGATTCTCGAATTCTTTCGTCCAACTCGTCAGCGCTCGCACGATTGAGCGGCGGCAGTTTGGCGCGCTTCTGCTCCTCAGTTCGCCCCGATTGCCTGTACAGTTCCTCGGTCAATCGCGTGACGGCATCCGCCACAAAGCACAACCCACCCGCCACAATCAAACCCGCCCCGGACAGTATTCCCAAACCCAACGGAATGCCAACCACGATCATAGTGACACCGACACCAAAGTACCGCATGGCTCCTCCTGTCGTGGCAAACAGTTAATTGCCACTGGCTACGTCACTTCTTCTCGCCACCAATCCCCAGCTACCGCGGCGCTGTATCATCCGATTCTTCCCCTTCATCCCGCCGTCGCAATTGCTTGCCAAGTCGTGTGATCGCGTCGGCAACAAACAAACCGGCTGCGGCAACCAGAACATCGCCACACAATGCGTTAGTACCCAGAAATTGAAAGAGACCGAGAAGCGTTAATAAAACTCCGCCAACAAAGTAACTCACAAAAACCTCTGCAATTCCCGCGTCGTGTTCTCTTTCACTTTTTTTCGCCACCAATCCCCAGCTCGCGCCGCAGGATTTCGTCCAACTGTTTCGCCGTTTTCTTATCCTCATCACCGGTCTGGACCAGGATTCCGTTCAGGTCGGTCACGTTGAATGACACCGACTCACCCTGTCCCTTTTGTCCGGGAATGGCACCCCGCCAGTCGGTGACTTCGAGCGTCACTTTCACTTCGTCCCCCTTTTGAAGTTCGTAGGGAGACAGCGGCACCGGCACCTGTCCGCGAACAATCGTCTGCGGCTGGTCCTTCGCAGCGACCACTTTCGACACCACTTCGTACCGGGCGGACGTGCCGTTCTCGCGTGAGATCTGGATCACGGCGACGATCTTCGCGATACCGAAATCGTCACCCGCGGCGTAGTCCAGTTTGGGAGTCGCCGTCGGCAGCACCTGTCGAGTCACTGCCGATGCGACGATGCGC
>JANMLE010001548.1:0-2710 GCA_031372385.1 Planctomycetota bacterium
ATTGGAATGTGTCGGATAAAACTGCGGCGGCAACCCCACCCGCCATCCTTTATACGAATCGATCGGCTCAGCCATGTAATGAAAGTATTCCCCTTCAGAATAGACAACCTTCCCCAGCGCCCCGGCTTGGAAAAGCTGCCGCATCGCGTACAGATCCTCATGAAAGTACGAAGTCTCAAACATCATGTACTTCAACCCGCTTGCCTTCACCGCTTCAAAGAGCTGATCCGCCTCCTCCAACGATCCAAAGCACGCCGGCACCGCTGACGCCACATGCTTGCCATGCTTCAGCACTTCCACGCAATGCTTCACATGGCTCGGCGCATCCGTCGCGACAAAGACCGCTTCGATCTTGTCGTCTTTCACCAGCTCCTCGATCGACGGATACGTCTTGGCACACCGCGCCGTCTTCGCCAGCTCCGCGCACCGATCCGGAATCAGATCGCTGACTGCCACCACTTCGACATTCGGATGATCCTGAAACCCAAACGCCCCCGCGAATTTGCAAACCCCGTTCCCCACCAGCCCCACCCGAATCTTCCGATCCGATACCGGCTTCCACCCCTTCGACAAATCCGTATTCGCAGCAGCCTTCTCAAATCCCTGGATCGGCTGCTTCTCCTCCCCCCGCACCACGCCGCCCAATCCCAGTGCAACCGTCCCCGCTCCCATCGCCTGCAAAAACGTCCGCCGCGTGCTTGAGATGTCCATGGATTTCTCCTTCAAAATGTGGTGAGCCCCCGCTCTCTTGAAGGATACTACCGCCCGTTTAATGAATTGTTTGCACGGGTGCCGCGCGTTCACGGTATACCGTTCTCACCCCTGAGCACCTCAATCATTCACCTCAATCCCCCGACGCCGACCTCCGCCGCCCCCGTCGCAATGCCCATAGCGCCGTACTCCATGCAACAACCGAAATCATTGCTTACGTCCTCGGAGCAACGCTGGAAGAAGGTTTGGAACCTGCGGACTACGGTAACAATACCCACATCATCCCCACGATCTACCAGACTGTCCTTCGCAAAGCTCATCAGCGAACATTCAACCTGCAAGAGCGTCTGCAAGAGGCACAGCCCGCAATCACGTCTGACCCGGAAGTGGACGAAGTGCTGCGAACCGACGAACAGAAACAGCTATTCGATGACTTAGTGCCGAAGCCGCACATTCCTTCTCTGAATGTCACGACTGGTACGTCTGCACCGACACTCCAATCCGATGGTGGCGCATGACCATGACCTCGCCGCCCCCCGCCCAAGGCCAGATGGTCAGCGTCCGTTCGCGTAACTGGATGGTGACGGACGTTTCCGCCAGTACGTTGCCGCCTGAACGTCTGCAAACCGGCTTGGAGTCGCCTCAGCATCTTCTCGCCTTGTCGTCGGTTGAAGACGATGGCTTGGGCGAAGAACTCAACGTCATTTGGGAACTTGAACCTGGGGCCAGGGTGGTTGAGAAGGTCGCCCTTCCCGATCCCACGGGGTTCGATCCGCCGGATCGGCTTGACGCTTTTCTCGATGCCGTGCGTTGGGGAGCGTCTTCGTCGGCGGACGTGCGAACGATTCAGGCTCCGTTTCGTTCCGGCATCGACATCGAGGACTACCAACTTGATCCCGTCGTCCGTGCGATCCAGATGCCACGGGTCAGTCTTTTGGTTGCCGACGACGTGGGCCTCGGCAAGACCATTGAAGCGGGAATGGTGGCCCTCGAACTTATCATCCGGCACCGCGCCCGAAAGATCCTGATTGTCTGTCCGGCGTCACTTCAGGTGCAGTGGCAGGAGCAGATGCGGGACAAGTTCGGCCTCGACTTTCGCATCGTGAACTCCATGATGATGGGGGTGCTTCGTCGCAGTCGGGGGATTCACGTCAACCCGTGGAACCATTTTCCCCGGCTCATCACCAGCATCGACTTCCACAAACGGGAGCGACCGCTGCGATTGTTCCGCGAATTGTTGCCGGGGCCGGACGACCCAGCCTACCCGCGAAAGTTCGACTTGCTGATCGTGGATGAGGCGCACAACTGCGCTCCGTCTGGCCGAGGCCGCTATGCCACGGATTCCATGCGGACCCACGCACTTCGTCTGCTCGTACCGCACTTTGAACACAAGCTGTTCCTCACGGCCACGCCGCATAACGGCTACCCGGAGAGTTTTTCGGCGCTGCTCGAATTGCTCGACAATCAGCGGTTCGCACGCAGCACGCCGCCGGACCGCAAACAACTCAATGCGGTCATGGTCCGGCGCATGAAGTCGGAACTGCCGCCGAAGTGGGATGGCTCACCACGATTTCCCCGGCGCGTTCTGGACCCGATCGAAGTGCCGTACACGGACGAAGAACGAGGCATCCATTCGGCACTTCAGCAGTACGCCGAACTGCGGGTCAAACGCGCGCGGGACAACACGGAAACATTGGCGACCGAGTTCGTTCTCAAGACATTGAAGAAACGACTCTTCTCCAGTCCGGCGGCATTTCTCACCACGCTCGATTCGCACGAGAAATCACTGCGAAACGCCAAACGGGGCAAGGCTGTCCGCAAGCCGTCGATCAGCATCTTGAAGCAGGAACTTGACCGGATTGATGAAGACTACGCGGACGACACCGAGTACGACGAAGCCACCACGGATGCGGTGGACGCGGCCTCGTTGTTGTTCAGCGAACCGTCTGAAACAGAACTGGCGTTGCTCAAGCGGATGCGGCAATGGGCGGAGAAGGCA